>JBMOHO010000079.1:0-13057 GCA_049317805.1 Saprospiraceae bacterium | reverse complement strand
CCCCGCGACGGGTTTAAAATTTCGGACACAAAATCTCCTCGTTCTCATAATTGCCCAGATAGACCACAGACACCTCAAAGGCAGTCTGTTGCTGGCCCTGGCTGAGCGCGGTGGTGTTGATGTCGTAGCTCAGCCCCAGCAAGATGCCGTTGAGTTCGAAGCCAGCCATGGCGACAAACGCATCCACGCCGGTATCCGTGTCGTTGCGCACAAAACGCGCCCAACCGCCGAGGTGCAGGGCGGAAGCGCCATATTGCCCGAGGGCAAAACGGATGTTGCTGCCGGTGTTGATTTCCATGTGCGGGCCCTGTGTGGCCCACAGTGCACGGGGCGTCAGGGCCACGCGGTTGTCTTGCGTCAGCGGGATGTTGGCAGATAGCTGCGCCGAGTACTTTCGGTATAGTTTGTCGCCTTTCTCTTCATTTTCGAAAAAAGACACGATGGGCTGCGAAATGTGGTGCAGCCCCAAACCGCCGAAAAATGCGCCATAGCGGCCAAACCGCGCCGTGTAGTTGAGTCCTGTGTTCAGGTCGATGTACGAAAAGTTGTTTGGCGGCAGCATTTCTCCCGTTGGCAGCACATACCCGGTGACCCCGTCAAACTCGTCGTGGAAATTCAGCGGTTCGTAGTTGACGTTTCGTTGGGTCAAGCCGCCTTGCAAACCCAGGCTCAGGTAATGGCGGTTGTTGGTACCGAGGGACTTGTGGTAAGCCCCCGAAACGGCAATTTGGGTGGTGCTGAAATCCACAACGTTTACTTTGTCGTGGAAAAATTGCAAACCAATCCCGAAAGCGTCGTCGTACACCGATTTGCTGGGCGAGCGAAAGCGCAGATCGGCACCTACGGCAAATGACTGAATCGGATTGTCCAGCACCTTGCGCCATTGGTCGCGGTAAACGGCACCCACCCTGTATTTGCCTTCAAACGCGCCGGTTAGGGCCGGGTTGAGGTACAGCGGAGCGGCGTAAAACTGGGTAAAGTGTTTGTCCTGAGCACAAAGGGAGGAAACAACAAGGGCTGTAAAGCCGGCAAGGAGTACAATTCGCATCGTATAAACCCGTGTATTTTGGCCAAAGATACGGGAAATTACACGTTATGAAAGCAACAAATTAAATGCGAAAGCACCTGGAAGTGATTTGACAGGATATTCACCCGGCACAAGGCGGCATCCGGGAAGCCGGAGGGCCTCTACAATGCTCGGCGGCAGTTCACAAGTTTGCGGGAGCAGAAAAGTGCTTTTCCGAAAAATGTTTTTGACCAGCAAGCTGCACAAATCGGCGTGTCGGAATACGATTTCAACGCCGCCTGAACCGGCGTCCAGACGCATACAGGCTCTGGCGCGGCGACAACTGTCGTGGCTGGATGCGGAAGGGGTGTCTGTCAAGGCCACCACGGAGCAGATGCCGGAACCCCGGCAATCATCTTTGGGTGAACCAAACACAATGTCGCCAAATACATGGGCGTCATCATGGGTAAAAAGGGTTGCAGTGTCGCTTGTGGAAAAAGCGACAGGCCGGGCGGCCGTTGCAAAAAGATCGGCATTAGAGACGTTGCACATTGCAGGTAGATTAAAAGCTTCAACAAAAAATTGCTTTCGTTTGGTAGATGAATGTTAAAGGCGAGGACCCTCTATTACGGTGGATTAAAAAACGGAGTTGTTCAAATGCTTACGTCTGCCAAAAGTCAGGCAAATACCGTGTCAAAATTGTCGCGGCGAACACGTTGTGCCGTCTTGATGACAAAGAAGAGGCTATACTAACGTTGTAGCGTTAGCAAAAGGCGTACCAAAAAGAAAGAAAGGGCAGTGCTTGTTGTCTCTATTAAAAACGGCCTGGTTCCGCTTCGCGCAAAATGGCGTGTATGGCCTCGTATACGTCGTCCGTTTGCGGTTTGCTGTGGTAATCGCCATCCTGGCCGTAAGCGGTCCGGTGGTCTTTGGCGTACAAGCTTTTGGGCGCCGAATCGAGGTACCGATAGCCGCCCTGTTTTTCCAACAGTTGTTGCATCATGTACGCGGAGGCACCCCCTTCAAAGTCTTCGTCCAAAAACAACACCCGATTGGTTTTCTGCAAAGAACGCAGGCATACCTCGGGCAGGTCGAACGGCACAAGCGTTTGCACGTCGATCAAATCAACCGCAATGCCGATGTGCGCAAGGGCGTCGCAGGCTTCTTCTGCTATGCGCACGCAAGAGCCGTATGTGATCAGGGTAATGTCTTTGCCCTGTCGCAGCACTTCCGGCACGCCTAAGGGCACGGTAAACGTGCCCGGGTTTTCCGGCATGGCTTCTTTCAGGCGGTAGCCGTTGAGGCATTCGATCACGAGAGCCGGATCATCGCTTTGCAGCAGGGTGTTGTACATGCCGGCTGCCTGGGTCATGTTGCGTGGCACGCAGATGTACAAGCCCCGAAGGCTTCCGAGGATCATGCCCATGGGAGAGCCGGCGTGCCATACGCCCACTAAGCGGTGCCCGCGCGTGCGGATGATGGCCGGAGCGGCCTGCAGGGCATTGGAGCGCCAGCGCAGGGTGGCCAGGTCGTCGCTCAAGGGCGATAAACCGTACAACAAATAGTCGAGGTATTGAATTTCGGCAACAGGCCGCAAACCGCGCATGGCCATTCCGATGGCCTGGCCCATGATGGTCCACTCCCGGATACCCGTGTCGAACACCCTGGATTCGCCGTATTGCTGTTGCATGCCGCGGAAAGCCTGGTTGACGTCGCCAATTTTGCCGACGTCTTCTCCAAAGGCAAAAAACGCCGAGTTGTGCTCCAGGTGGTGGTTAAAGCAAGCATTGAGCACCTCAAATCCGTCTTTTAAAGGCGCATCGGGCGTATATTGGGCTGGCTGAACCGGCACTTTGAGGGCCGACAGGGGTGATTCGCTGTACAAGTGTGCGCTGAAATGGTGGTGTCCTTCCCGGGTTTCTTCTGCAATGAAGGCGTCCAGATGCGTTTTGACCTGCGGCGCCAAACGGGCGGCTCTGCGCGCGGCCTGCAACAGCTCGAAACGCAGGGGATCGCGTTTTTGAGCCAGTTCAGATCGGATTGGGGCGACGTCGGGAAACGATAATTCCACGCCTTCCATTTGCGTCAGCAACACCTGGCGGCGGCTTTCTACTTTGTTGTGGTAAGCGTTAAAGGCGGTTTTGGCAGCCTCTGTGGCTGTGGCTTTGGCTTCGGCTTGGATGCTGTCGATTGTTTCCTGGGTGGCCATGCCCGAGGCCACCATCCATTCTGCCATGCGCCGGTTGCAGTCGTGTGCCTCTTCCCAGGCTAAGCGCTCGGGGCTTTTGTACCGGCGGTGGTCGCCCGATGTGGAGTGGCCAAGTTGTTGGGTTACTTCCTGAATATGGAATAGTGCGGGGCGGTGCGTTTCGCGCATGCGCTGGATGCCTTGTGCGTACAAATGGCAAAGTCCGGCGTAGTCCCAGCCTTTTCCGGTGTGAATATCCAGGCCGCTGGGTTCGGCGTCGTTGTCTATCTGGAATCCGGCGAGGGCCGCCGAAATGTTTTGTTTGGTGGTTTGATATTTTTGGGGCACGGAAATGCCATAGCCGTCGTCCCATACAGAAATGGCCAATGGAACCTGGAGCACGCCTGCCGCGTTCACGGTTTCCCAAAAGGCCCCCTCGGAGGTGGAGGCATCGCCAATGGTTACAAAACACACCTCGTTGCCATTGTTGGACAGTCCGCCGCACAAATCGGGGTTTTCGCGGAATTTTTTGGACGCGAATGCGAGCCCGAGCCCCCGCGCCATTTGACCGCCGGTGGGCGCTACGTCTGCGCTGATGTTGAACCGGTTTTTCAGGTCGAGAAAGCGGCCTTGCTCATCGACAAAAGGGGTAGCGAAGTGGCAGTTCATCTGCCGTCCGCCGGAAAAAGGGTCGTTGTAAGGGTCGCCGTACAATTGGGCAAAAAATTCCTCGAGCGTCATCAGGCCCAGGGCGAGCATCAGGGTTTGGTCGCGGTAGTAGCCGGAGCGGAAGTCTCCTTTTTGCCAGGCGCGGGCCATGGCCACCTGGGCCACCTCCTTGCCGTCGCCGATGATGCCAAAGTTGGCTTTTCCCATAAGCACTTCTTTCCGTGCGATCACACTGGCCTCTCGGCTCAGCACACAGATGCGGTAATCCGCCAGAATTTCCTGCGGATTGAATTCAGAAAGGGGAGAAATGCTTAGGGTGGTGGTGCGTTTCCGGGTACGGGTCTCTGCCATAGTCTTGGTTTGCAGGCTAAAGGGCCATTCAAATTGGTTTGGGCGCACAAAGGTATGAAAAGATAGCGCGTATCTTCAGGCAACCATTCAACGCAGATCGGTACCAAGGAAATTGAAAAAACAATCGGTTATAAAAAACGTAATTCGTTATTCAGAAAAGGTCTAATTTTGCGCTTCAAAATGGCCCCAATCCCATACAATAAAACAGAACCACCATGGCAAACGAACTAAAAGTGCGATACAGCGACGAAGATTTAAAAGAGTTTAAAGAGCTCATTGAGAAAAAAATCGCTAAAGCCCGGGAGGAATACGAGTTTACCGAACGCCAAATTACGGAGCTCAATGAAAATGGCTTCAATCAGCAAGGTGGCGATATGTACGACGACTCTTCGTCGCACGCTGAACTGGAATTGATGCAGCGGATGGCTCTCCGTCAGCAGCGCCATATACAGGATTTGGCCAACGCGCTCCTGCGCATCCAAAACAAAACCTACGGCATCTGCACAGTGACCGGCAAACTGATCGATAAAAACCGCTTGCGGCTCGTGCCACACGCCACCAAAAGTGTGGATGGCAAAAACATGACCAAGAACGAACGCATCGAACAAGTAGAAGAGTCGGAGTACCGCGATCCGTTTCTGAGTGCCGAAGGCGGTGAGGAGCCCCGTCCGCAGGGCAAACCGGTGTCGGATCGGTTGCGCGTCGCCCAGCCCAAATCGCCCGCCGCCGCCGATGAATGGGAGCCAGACAACGAGACCATTGAAGACGCCGGGTATAACCTGCGAAAATTAGAAGAAGACGAAGAATAAGGTTGGGGCAATCCCCCAACCAATCTTATATCCTGATGACAGGGCGTTTTTGCACGCTCTTCCCCAAGTCTTCTATTTTGGGTATTTCAGGGACGTTGAACTCCGTCTCCATGTCGCGCAGGAAGGCATTGATGTCTTCATAACGGATTTTACCCCGGATGGCACCCAGCACAAACGTTTCGGGCTCCTGCACCAGCACCACCAATTTGCGGATAGCGGCATTTCGTTCCTTGACCAATACCCGCACCTGGGTTTGGCCCTTGCGCACCATCACCAGATCCTCTAATTTGTTGCCGTTCGCCACTTTTCGGTGGAATTTGGCCAGGTCTTTTTTCATGACCGGGCTGTAGTCCTCAAACACCAGGACGCGCATTTTGTCAATCTTGTTGAACAGTCGGCGCTCAGCGCGTTCTTCCAGAAACCACGAACCCATGTGGATAAACGGGTCGGATGCCGAAAACGTAATGGCACCCGGGTAGTCCTTGTACTTCCAATGCAACTTGTAATCCTGCGCATGTGCCACCGCGGCAACAAGCGCCAATGCGGCAGCCAAAACGATTTTTTTCATGGCGATTGTTGTGTTTAATGTTGCTCCAACTTATCCAGGTGCTCCAGCCCCTGCACGTCTAACGTTTTGGAAAGTTCGGAAATTTTATCCAGGTCTATTTTACCGGTGAGGCTCAACAAGACAAACTCATCGGGTGAACCGACCAGCAGGAGCAATTCTTCGATGATGTTTCCTTTGTCTCTGGACCAGATGCGCACGTTTTCCTGGCCGTCGCGCACGGTAAGCAGTTCGCTGTACTCCTGTTGGGGTACCCGGGTGAGGGCTTCTTTGTACATCAACACGCCGTCAACGAGGCTGTCGCAGGCCAATACCCGCAAGCCGGTGAGGTCTTTGATGATGGGGCGGATGTTGTTCCACTCGGGGTCGGTGGTTTCAATTTTGGCGACCATCTCAAATGCTTTGGGGCTGATAAACACCACGGTGAAGCGCTCGTCGTCGGCGTATTTTTCGAAGTACCGTTCGATGGCGTTGTTTTGGGCCGACAGTCCGACGCTGAGTGCGCACATGGTGGCCGTTATCAATAAGGAGTTTCGCATGATGGATTGAATTTAGTGGTGTGTGAAACGCTTAACTTTCTGTGTGTTTGACTTTATCGAGGCTTTTATCCAGTTGCTCCAACTGTTTGAGTCCTTTTTGTGCTTCCTTGCGGCCTTTGTTCAGCTTGGCGCTGAGCAGGCCCAGGGCTTGTTTGATGTCGGCCATGGTTTGTTCTTCCTGTCCCGGGGCGGTTTTTGACCTGGGCGCGGGGTGCGTTACCAACTTTGCGTTGTTTGGCGCACGCTGTTGTTGGGCAAGGTGGTGGCCTTTAGGGGCAGCGTTGATCCCGGGCGCTGCTGCCGGCAACGGCTGCCTGGCCGGTTGCTCGGGCGTTTGCGCCACGACGGGTTTTTCTGCCATGCGGTTGTGGACGGGCGGTGCCGGGTGGCTCCACCACCAGGCTGTGGCGCTGAGCAGGAGCAAGGCAGAGGCTGCGGCCGCCCAATACAAGTGTCTTTGTTTGGGGGCATTCGCCTTGGTTTGAACGGGCAGGACAAGGGACTTTTCTTTGTCCAGGGCTTCAAAAACGGGCAGTGCGTACCGGTGCCGGGTGGCTACAGCAGGGTTGCGGAAGTATGCTTTGAGTATGCGTTCCTCTTCGAGGGTGGTTTGCCCTTCGAACCAGGCCTCCAGCAACGCGTCTATGTCGGGTGAGGTGTGCATGGCTATGATATGTAGGTTAAGAGGCTTTGACGGATGGTTTTTCGGGCGCGGTGCAGGTTCACTTTTACCTGGTCGAGGCTGATGTCGAGGGCTTGCGCGATTTCTTCGTAGGCCATTTCTTCTACGTCGCGCAGGTGCATGACGAGGCGTTGTTTTTCGGGCAGTTGTTGCATGAGCATCTGAATCTGGCGGATCATGTCCTGGCTTTCAGCGGCGCTCGAAGGCGTGTCGGCGTGGCTGGGTTCAGGCGCATGTTCCAAGGGGGTATTGCTTTTGCGCCGGGTTTTATCCACAGAGCGGTTTCGCGTCAGGGTCATGCACCAGGCTTCCCAGTTTTGCACGTTTTGGGATTGTTCGGGCGCTTGTTTCCACACTTTTTCCATCACTTCCTGCAACACATCTTCCGCTTCATGGGCGTTGCCGGTGATGCGCAGGGCAAACCGGTAGAGCTTATGGCGCAACGGATAAATTTGGTTGTGAAACAACAGGTCGTTCATGCAGGCGACGAAGGTCGGATGTGTAGAAACCAGACGCTGAATCGCCCGTTTTGTTACACGCGGTTGCAAAAAGTGCCGAATAAAACAAGTTGGGGCGGCCGCAAACCCTGATGTTTGCCTGCCGCCCCGGTAAACCATTGAAAGCGCATGACCAAGGTTGCCTCGGTACCTGGGCTCAAAGGTAGGAGCCTGTTTTGCTTAAAAAATGGACAGTTGTGCAAAAAAAAGAAGCCGTTTTGGAACACAATTTTTGTCAAAATTTTGCTTATTTAATTGATTATGAATATTTTATTGTTTTGAGATGTTGTTTCAGGCGAGACCCTAAATGCTCCCCCTGTTTCTTTTACCGTTGCGCCCAATGTGCGTACAGTCAGTCTGTAATATTTATGTTCCTGCACATTTCCCGTCATCTGTTTTCTTTTCACAGTCTGGTGGATAGAAGTTTAAAATAACAATATTTGTTTTTTAAAAATTTTGATTAGCCGTTTTTAAAACAATTTAGTTTTAATTTGCACTTTCAAAGCTGATACTATGAGAACGAAAGGGGAAAAAGATTCCTTAGTCGGGCAGCGGTTCTATGCCCTTGTCCAAACCGAAGAAATTTTAATAATCCATGTGGACGGCGGCATTTCTGCCGGTTTCCCTTCTCCTGCCGACGATTACTTAGAAACCCAAATTGACCTTCGAAAAGAGCTGATTACCAATCCGGACGCTACCTTCATTGTGCGCGTTCAGGGCGATTCCATGATGGACGACGGCATTGAAGACGGCGACGTGCTCATCATCGACCGCTCGGTAAAGGCGAAAAACGGATCGGTAGCGGTGTGCTACCTGAACAACACATTTACCGTCAAGCGCCTCGAAAAACGCGGCGATGCCATCCGGCTGCTGCCGTCTAATCCTGCTTATGCGCCCATAACTGTGCAAGAGGGCGACGAGTTGGTCATTTGGGGGGTGGTCACGTTTGTCATCAAAAAGCCTTGAGTATGGTGGCTTTGGTAGACGTGAACAATTTTTATGTTTCCTGCGAGCGGGTGTTTTGCCCTGCTTTGCGCGGGCAGCCGGTGGTGGTGTTGTCCAACAATGACGGGTGCGTGGTGGCCCGGTCAGATGAGGCCAAGGCGCTGCACATTGGCATGGGCCAGCCTGTATTTGAAATTCGGGCCTTGATACAGGAACATCAGGTGCAGGTTTTTTCGAGCAATTACGCGTTGTACGGCGACATGTCGGCGAGGGTCATGAATACCCTTCGCCCATTTGCACCTGCCATGGAGGTGTACAGCGTAGACGAATCGTTTTTGGATTTCGGGGGCATGGGTAGCATCGACCTGTGGGCACACGCCCGAAACATTCGGCAAACGGTGATGCAGTGGGTGGGCGTTCCAGTTTCCATCGGGGTGGCCCCCACCAAGGTGTTGGCCAAAATAGCCAATCGCATAGCCAAAAAGGACAAGCAGGGCGAAGGGGTGCGGGTACTGGCCGGGCACTGTGAGGCGGCACTGCGTGCCACAGACGTGGGCGACGTGTGGGGCATCGGCAGGCAATACGCCACTTTTCTGCACCTGTATGGCGTAAAAACGGCGTACGACCTTACCCAGGCTCCCGACGCCTGGGTGCGCAAGCACTTGACTGTTGCGGGGCTTCGCATCCAAAAAGAGTTGCAGGGGCAGCCTTGCATCGATCTGGAAACGGACGTGCCGAACAAACAGCAAGTGGGTACCACCCGCACGTTTCGGAGCCCGCTCACCACAAAGGCTGAATTGGATGAGGCGCTGGCCGACTTTGCGGCGCGGTGCGGGGAGAAACTGCGCCGCCAAAAAAACAGCGCCGCTACCCTGACGGCCTACATCGAAACCAACCGCATGGCCCCCCACGAGCCGCAGTACGCGCGCTCGTTTGCCGTTGCCTTCGCCACACCGACCAACAGCACCCTGGCGCTGGTGAATGCGGCCAAACTGGTGTTGTCTAAAATATACATAGACGGGTACCGATACAAACGGGCGGGGGTGTTGCTGGGCGGGCTGGCGCACCAAAGTGCCGGGGAGCAAACGGCTTTGTTTGACACCCTTGACCACGCCAAACATGCCCGCCTGATGGCTGCACTCGACGCCTTGAACGCCCGTTATGGCCGCAATGCCTTGCGCACGGCTGCCCAAACCATAGGCGGAAGCGCCCGACTGACACAGCAAAACAGGCTATCGCCCTGCTACACCACCAAATGGGAAGACGCGCTGACGGTACATGTGGGGTATAAGTCCGATTATTGGGTGCCCAACATCCAGGTGTAACCCTTCTCCCAATGTGGAAAGAGGTCTGTCAATACGCCTGGATGAGTACATCCGCTGAAATGTTCAATTCCTGACTAATTCTGCGGATCATTTGCAGGCTCAACTTCCTTTTGCCAGAAAGAATTTCCGATTTCCGGCTTCGGTTGCCTAAAATTCTGATTAACTCCGATTCCGACAATCCGAGTTGTTCCATCCTGAAACGAATGGCATCCAACGGAAGGGGCTTCGGCATCGGGAAAGCTTTCTGTTCAAAAATTTGCACCAGAAGCGTTAGCACCTCTAATTCATCACCCAACGCTGTACCCGGCTCTAACATTAAAAAATTTAAACCGCAAAACCGCAAAACCGCAAAATGTAAAACCGCAAAAGTTTAGGGGCTTGTAACAAGGCTAAATGGAGTCATTTTGCTTGAAAAGAATTGCTTTTCGGTTTTTGCGATCTCTGCACTTTTGCGGTTTTGCGGTTTAATTTTTTTTTAAGTGGTGTAACATCAGTGCGAAAAGTGCGTAACAACAGTTAGGTAACCAATTTTTCCGGATGCCGCTCTTTGAGGTCGGCATAAGACCCTTCGGCGACGACGCGCCCGTTGTCCATGACATAAATATAATCAAACAGGGGCAACAAATGAAGGCGGTGCAGGGCAGACACAACCGCCTTATCGGAGAACTGGCGAAAAAGCTGCTCATAAATGGCGCGTTCGGTCTGTGGGTCCACGCTGCTAGTGGGTTCGTCAAACAGCAGCAGGTCGCTTTCGCGTGCGGCGAGGATGCCCCGGGCCAGGGCGAGGCGTTGTTTTTGACCGCCGGAGAGGTTCACGCCTTTTTCTGCGATGTGGGCTTGCAGGCCTTTCGGCAGTTGGTGGATCACCTCGTCAAAGCGGGCCACGCGGCAGGCTTCCGCCACTTCAGCATCCGGAATGGGCAAGCCCAGGGTGATGTTATATTCAATGGTGTTTTCAAAAATTTCGGGTTCCTGCGGAAACAAGGTCACGTGGTTGCCCACTGCGTGCCAATCGGGAGAGGCGTTGCCGTCGATGCGGAGCTGCACGTCCGGATGCGGGTCATATAGCCCCCGAAGCACCGCCAGCAGGGTACTTTTGCCGCTGCCGCTGGCACCGATGAGCGCTACCCGCGAGCCGCGTTTGAACTTTAGGGACAAGTCGAATAGCCCGGGCACATAATCGCCTTGCGCTGCCCCTACGTAGTGGGTAAAAGTGAGGTGGTCAATGTCCATAACCCTCCAGTTGGCGGGCAGGGGAGCGGGCCGGTCGGGCCGGTGCTGGTTGTCATACGCCAGCACCACCGTGTCGGCGGCGCGCACATCGGTGTGGTAACTCACCACTTCGGTGTACTGCCAGGCGATGTCGTGGAACACACTGGTAAAGCGGTCGACATACGTGATGAGGGCCACCAGACCACCGATGAGGAAAACCTGTCCCGGCTGCCAGTGTTGATACAAATAGCCCAATAGAATGGTGGCGTAAATGATGGCCACGATGGTATCCACCGTGAACCATTTCCACTCGTTGATGAACACCTTGCGGCGGAACGGCGGGAAAACATGCTGCACTTGTTCGCCCACGCGCGATTCCATGCGGCGCTCGAGGCGCAGGGTAATGACGGTGATGATGTTGGAAAGGCTGTCGAACAAAGCCGATGACACCTTGTGTTCGCGCTCGTTGGTTTCGTGCAGCGCTTCCATAAATGGTTTGTCGAACCGCACGATGACCAGCACGGCCACCACCCCGAGCAATACGGCTATGCCGCCAAACAGCGGAGAAAAGTACAGCATGGCGGCAAAACTGAACACAAACTTGGCGATGGCGTGCAGGAACATAAAGCCCTGATCAAAGAAGGACTTCAGCGCTTCATACGCTTTGCGCACACGGTTGATGGTTTCGCCGCTGTGGTGATCCTGGTGCCACTGCACGGGTAAATGCAGGGCCTTATGGTATAGCTCAGCCAGAAAATTGCGGCTCAGGTTGAAAGCCAACTGCCGCTCCATGACCCTGGCGCTGCCGTGCAAGGCCCAAAAGGAAAAGTGAATGCCAAACAGGGCCGCGATGTACATCCATGCCCACGACAGGAGGTGATCGCTGTCTTGCTGCACCTTGTTGATGAACAGGCCCCATACCATAGGCTGCAAGGCTTCTATCGTATTGGCAACCATAAAC
This sequence comes from Saprospiraceae bacterium, assembly GCA_049317805.1. Taxonomy (GTDB): domain Bacteria; phylum Bacteroidota; class Bacteroidia; order Chitinophagales; family Saprospiraceae; genus M3007. The sequence goes on along the minus strand of JBMOHO010000079.1, from coordinate 1,308 downwards.
ATGGCGTACAGGAGCACATACCGGCCTTTTTCCCGGCGTGCGTACCGCCAGGCGGTGGAGAGGAGGTCGAGATAGGGTGACATGGGGTGTGGGGGATGGGTTTTGGGGAGGCGTAAAGGTCTGTATTTTACAGGGCATGTTGCCTGGTTTATTTTCCCAAGGCAACCCCCGAACGCACTAAACATAAAAAAAACCTGCAGACCTGTAAGCCGGATTCTGTTCTCCCTTTGGAGGAGTTCTGCCATTTATCTGGTCTCGCGTGTCACCACGGAGATCTGCGCTGCCTACCCCCCTTGCCGCGCCCGCCGGAGCGGGTGATCCGAGCGCGAGCAGCGCCCGTCCGATGGCCGAAGCCCGGAAACAAGGTGTACATGGCATTTCAACCCGCAAGGTTTATCCCCCCCGCATGTTGCCATGCGACGGCGTGCGCTCTTACCGCACATTTTCACCCTTACCCCGGCAAAAGCCGGGGCGGTTATTTTCTGTGACACTCTCTGTACCCCGGCTTTTGGCCGGAGCCCCACCCGTTAGGTGGCGCGGCGCTCTGTGTTGTCCGGACTTTCCTCCCACCCGGAAAATGCTCCGGGAAAGGCGGCAGAACGGTCTGCAGGATATCTTTCTCGCATCGTACCATTTTTATTGTAGAAATTTGCACGACTGCGCTGTATTTGGCGTAAACTTTGTTTAAGCACTTGTATGATTCAACGCCTGATGTTGTACCCGGTTGTAATGGCACTGTTAATCGCAGCGCTGTTTTTGTCCAACCAGTGGTACAAAGATACACAGCTTATAAACGATTATGCCTCTGAACTGTCGGATTATGTGTCCGGGCAAGCATTGGACGCCGCTGCATGGGCATCGTCACACCCCGAATTGGCGCTGCCTGGCGCTTCGACTACCTTGCGCAGCGATTTGGAGGAACAAAACGACCAAGCCTACACGGTACTGGTGTACGCCGGAGATTCGTTAAGCTCCTGGAGCAACAACCGCGTCATTCCTGTCCATAAACCCCAAAAACGGCCGGACGGTTCCTGGCAACTGCTTTATTTGCCGGGTGGCGTTTACGCGGCAAACGCGTTGCCCCTGGCGGCCGAAACCTGGGTGCTTGTGCCGTTGCGGTATGCCGGGCTATCCGACGCCGACGCCTCGCTTTTTCCGGCAAACAATGCCATTCCGCCCGCGGTCCAGTTGTCGGCAACCGGCGGCGGCCAACCGGTGGTGGTAGACGGCCGCCCGTTGTGCTACCTCAATGCCTCGGGTACGGTTCAACCGGCCTGGGTGCAAGCCATGCGGGCCGTGTTCTGGGGC
>JBMOHO010000078.1:0-13059 GCA_049317805.1 Saprospiraceae bacterium | reverse complement strand
CAAAGGATCAAGAGGCATCCATTTGGAAAAAGCGTTGGACAACCGGACTACCCAAAACGCCGAAGCGCCAGCATAAGCCGGTCGGGCAGCTCTTCCCGGCAAGCCGAGTGGTAGTCCTGATACGAGCAAGGTACCAACGCATGCCGTTGATGTTTTCTCTTGGTAGGCACAGGCACTTCCATCCACCATCGACCGCTTTTGCTGCTTTTCCAGAACGTCAATTGGTAATTCAGCTTCCGAAAATCGACGATGTATTCCGTTAACCCGGTTTTTGAAACCGGGTAATCATGCTTTCGGTGCAAAAATCCTTCCAGAAAATACCAGATCATTTGGGCTACGACCGCTGCGGTTTGACCGTCCCGGTCCCGCTCGGGCGCGTAACCGTAGATCCCGAAAGAACTTAGTTTGTCGCTCATGCCCGCATAACGGCACATTTGACAGGCTTCCTCGCAGAAAAAACCGGAAGGGCTGGGCGACACCACCCCGGGTGCCTCGTTTTGCCGCAGGGCATGAAGGGAAAACGCCAGCACATCGGCATCCCGAATAACCGGCTCGGTTTCATCTATTGAAGTACGCGCCCGGCCCAGGCGCAACACCTCGTCGTGTTGCGCTTCTAAATTGCGCAGGTGCCCTGCGGGCGTCAGGTGCCCTTGCAAACCAATGATGCTGCAATGAAAAAGCAACGCGTGCCTGGGCGTAAGCACGCCACTTAAAGGGCCATCGGGCTCTATTGGTGCTTTTTCATCTATGAATGCCAGATTGATCAGGTTTTTAAAATCCTGATAAGAAAAAAACTGCGCTTTGGCCAAGCCAGGATCGGCGCCTATGACAATGGGTAAAATTCGCCCCGACAACAACTCATGCAACACAGGAATCAGTTGCGCGGCGTCGGGCTTGCGCAGGTTGCCCAGATCAACAAATGGCACACGGGGATTGAGGCTGGCCAATGCATACAAATGTGCGCGCACACCATCGGCAACCGCTTCATCTGTACCGATCAGGGCCACACGCGTCTTTTTCAAATCCGGCAGGGCGTCGCGGTGAAAAACGAAGTCCGAACCAATATGATTGGCGTCTGCCTCGCCCATTTGTTTGAACACCGCAGTGGAAAGGGGTTTGATCCAATTTTCGAGCATGGCCACAAAGAAACAATGATTCACACGCAAACCATACACAACAATTGTTTTTCACTACCTTTGCCGCGAAGCAATCAAAAACCAAGCCTTTGATGGAAGACCTGCTGGAGCAGTATAAAACCAAAGCACCCGAGATCGTATTTGAATGGCATGACGCTGAGACTGGCGCCGAGGGCTGGATTGTAATCAATTCCTTGCGCGGAGGAGCTGCCGGTGGCGGCACACGCATGCGCCAGGGTCTTACCCGAGACGAGGTCGTTTCTTTGGCCAAAGTCATGGAAATCAAGTTCAGTGTTTGCGGCCCCGCTATTGGCGGTGCCAAAAGCGGCATCAACTTTGACCCGCGCCACCCGGATCGCCTTAAAGTCCTCCAAAAGTGGTACAAGGCAGCCTTGCCGTTGTTGAAAAATTACTACGGCACTGGCGGCGACTTGAATGTAGACGAAATAAAAGACGTAGTGCCCATTACTGAGGCACTGGGCCTGTGGCATCCGCAGGAAGGCATTGTCAAAGGGCATTTACGCGCCAACGAAGGAGAGCAAATCAACCGCCTTGGTCAGTTGCGATACGGCGTAACCAAAATAGTAGAAGACCCCCGGTATTTCCCGGAAGGGGGAACAGACAAATATGCTGTGGCCGACCTGATCACCGGTTTTGGCGTAGCCGAGTCTGTGAAGCACTTTTATGAACTGTACCACCAGGGCACCTCTTCGGGCAAAACAGCCATCATTCAGGGCTGGGGCAATGTTGCCTCTGCGGCGGCCTGCTATTTGGCCCAACAAGGCGTTCGGATCATCGGCATTATTGATCGCGAGGGCGGCATACTGGCACCAGAGGGACTTACACTCGAACAAGTAAAAGTGCTTTTCAACGAGAAAGAAGGCAACAAGCTGAAAGCTACCCATTTGCTGCCTTTTGAAACCATCAACGAACAGATATGGCATGCCGGTGCCGATATTTTTGTGCCAGGCGCTGCTTCCAAAATAGTGACCCGCCCGCAGATTGATGCGCTGCTGGCTGGTGGAATAGAAGTCATAGCCTGTGGTGCCAACGTGCCTTTTGTGGATGATGACGTCTTTTTCGGGCCAACCGCCCACTTTACAGATGAAAAAACGGGATTAATCCCTGATTTTATTGCCAATTGCGGCATGGCGCGCGTTTTTGCGTACCTCATGCAGCCAAATGCCATGATGACAGACGACGCTATTTTCAGCGATTGTTCAAAGATAATTCGGGGTGCAATGGAAGAAATAATAAAAATTAACGCAGAACCAAATAAGATTTCCAGTAAGGCGCTATATTTGGCGTTGAAAAAGCTGGATAATTAAACTGGTTCGCCTTTTTCTAAAATTTTCTCCCCGGAAACGGCTTCGTTTACCGAATAGACGAAGCCTTTTGCCAACATGTTTAACATTTACTAATTAAAAAGTAGTGACCCTATGACAGCAAAAAAACTCTTGTTAGCTGTTGTTCTCCTCGCTTCGTTCTCGGCTTTGACTGCCCAAGACGAAATGCCGAGCACAGACGGATCTTTCCGCTCCCTTACACCTGCCGACGGACTGGAAGTCGGCGTTGACATCGGCCTGCCATTCATCGCAGGTGATATTGACGCTAAATTCCCTGGCTTCGGTGGTGGTATCCACGTTCGCAAAGCTTTCGACCACATCTTCTCTGTTCGTTTTAAAGGCCTCTATGGCGCTACTAAAAACGAAGAAACAGACAACAATGTGACTCGTACAGCCGAAACAACCTGGATCTCCGGCTCCGGTGAAGTGTTGATCACCCTCAACAACCTGCGTTTCAACAAGCCTTACCGCAAGTTGAACATCTACGGCATCGCAGGTTTGGGTATCAATAGCTTCAAAACCGACTTTACCAACGTCAACACGCCTGACGGCCCGCAAACCGACGGCACCATTGACAGCGACGTAGCCGGTCACTTCGTACTCGGTGGTGGCATCGCTTACCGCATCAGCTCGAAATTCAACATCGGCCTGGAGCATGAAGTGTTTGGCATCCTTGGTGGCGAACGCGCCGACAAACTTGACGGCGACAACAACTACCAGGCTACGGTTACCACTTTCCGTGACTGGTATCACTTCCCACAGATCACCCTGAACTTCAACCTTGGTCAGGGTAAAGGCAAAGCCGAACCACTGTACTGGGGTTCTGCCATGGGCGCTACCGCTGCCGCCATCGCTGCTTTGGAAGCACGCCCGGTTTACGATCCTACCGATACCGACGGTGACGGTGTGATTGACGCTATTGATCAGGAAGTTAGCTCCCCTACTACGCTGGTTGACACACGCGGTGTTGCTCGCGACCTTGACGGCGACAAAGTGTTGGACTACAAAGACAAGGAGCCTTACTCTCCTCCTGGTTTTACTGTTGACGCCAATGGCGTTGCCGGCGTACCCAAGCCCCTCAATGAAGGCGACGTTAACCGCATCGTAGACGCCAAATTGGCCAACTTCAAGCTTCCAGCTGTAAAAAGCCTGGCCGACTGGTTCCTGCCTTCGGTTAACTTTGACCTGGGTAGCTCGAAAATCAACTACAGCGAGTACGAAAAACTGTACAGCGTAGCACAGGTAATGAAAAGCAACCCGGATCTGCGTCTGGTTGCTGAAGGCCACACGGACCGCACCGGTGGCGAAGCGCGCAACAGCGTATTGTCTTACAACCGCGCTAAAGCCGTTATCGACCACCTTGCAACCCAGCATGGCATCAGCGCTGACCGCCTTGTACTCAACTACTCCGGCGAGGCAGAAGCCATCGTACCTACCAACACCGCTAACCGCAGCAACCGCCGCGTAGAATTCCGCGGTGCTCGCGACGAGAAAACCATGGATCGCCCAAGCGGCAGCTTCCAGGGCAACAAAGACTCCGGCTACTAAGCAACTTATTTACTGCCGATTGTCATAGCACGGGCAATCCTTCTGTTGAAGGATTGCCCGTTTGCTTTCTTTGTCCTATTTTTACCGATATGGCACTCCCCAAACCGATATGGAAACAACTCCGATCGCCAACCCATTACTACTGGTTGATCGCCTTGCAAGGGGTGCTGACCTTGGTGTTGCTGGTCGTGCTGTATCGGCTGGTGTCTGCTCACCCAAACCTCCGGGCCTCTTGGGACTCGCTTAAAACACACCTCAATCAGGCTTCATGGGCATCAATGCTGTTGCCGGTGCTGTTGTTGCTGCCCAACTGGCTGTTGGAAACCGCTAAATGGCGCCTTCTGGTTCGGATTACCCACCCCATACCTTTTTTGACCGCTTTTAGAGCTGTGCTAATTGGCGTTGGCTTTTCCATCATCACCCCTCAGCGGGTAGGAGAGTATGGCGGCCGCCTGATCCTGTTGCCTCCGGATGCCAGATGGGCTGGCATCAATGCTAAAATAGCCGGAAATGCCGCACAGGTTTTGATACTGGTAGGCTTTGGCGGTCCGGCAGCCATCCTTTTGGGCATACAAATGGGCTTGCTCAATCTCCTGTTGGTTATTTGTATAAGCGCCGCGTTCACCTTGCTCTTCACACTGGCGCTTTACTTTTTTTTTCGGCCTGCACTGCTTAAGAAAATGATACTCGCCCGGCATTGGCCCGACTGGATCAAACAACGCTTGAGACCCGTTGGCAGCCTGTTCCATTTTCCAGTTTCTGCCCTTGCACACGTCTTGTTGCTTTCCCTCATGCGCTATGCCATTTACTGTTGTCAATATATTCTACTGCTCAACCTTTTTAACATTATGCCCGGGCCGACCGATGCCTGTATCGGCGTAGCCGCAATTTTTTTCTGGCAAACCATGCTCCCGCTCACTACCGTGGCCGGTTTGGCCGTACGTGGTAACCTCGCTGTATGGATATGGGGTTTCTATGGCGCAGATGCCGTCAACAGTTTGGGTGCAAGCTTGTTCCTATGGATAATAAACTTGATTTTACCCGCGTTAATTGGTACTTTGATCTTTTTTCGCGTCCAACTAACCAAATAGTTTGTACTATGAAAACCGTAAAACTTTTCAGCCTGGCTTCTGTGCTGGTTTTTTGGGGATTTACCCCTTACTATAGTGTCCAAAACGCTGCTGAAGAAGCCGTCAGCCCCTGCACTACCACCAATTCCGTTTTTCAGAACGGGGAAGAACTCACCTACCTGGTTTACTATAACCTGAACCCCATGTGGGTGTCGGCTGGCGAAGTGACGTTCAAGGTGTTCGAAGAACAACAACAATATCATTATCAGGCCATTGGAAAAACATATAAACAGCACGACTGGTACTTCAAAGTGCGTGATCGATACGAGTCTTGGGTAGACAAAAACACACTCTTGCCCAGTTATTCCATTCGCGATGTTTCAGAGGGCAACTATCAACTGGTGGAAAAAACTTCATACGATCAGCGCAACCACAGCACTACCGTCTGGCGTGATCGGAAAAAAGGAAAAGGGGAAGAAAAAACACAACATAAAACAACCGATTGCGTACACGATATTCTTTCTGTGTTGTACCACCTCCGCAACATCGATTTTGAAAAGAACGGCGTCGGAAGCACCGCTCCGTTTGCCATATTTATCGATAAGGAGGAATACCCGCTGAAAATGAAGTTTGTCGGCAAAGACGCCAACAAAAAAGTACATGGCATGGGTCGTTATCGACTGAGCAAATTCGAACCCGATGTCATTGCCGGAACCATCTTTGAAGAAGGCACTAAAATGACCGTTTGGGTAAGCGACGACCAAAACAAGATTCCTGTACTTATTGAATCTCCTGTGTCTGTAGGTACCGTCAAAATTGTATTGAAAGGGTACAAGGGCCTCAAACACCCGTTCACCGCCAAAGTCGACTAAGCACTGCTGTCCGTACAAACCCAAAAAATAGCCCAACGGCTTTGCGCCGTCGAGCTAAAGTCATCAAAACACGCTTCATTAATACAAAGATAATGCGTGTTTAATATTGCTTGCAAGTCGATTAACAAGTTTAACAAAAAAATGCGTAGCGACAAGTGCTGCCGCAACGCATTCCGCAATACAATACAGGGTGGGCCCACCAGGACTTGAACCTGGGACCCTCTGATTATGAGTCAGGTGCTCTAACCGACTGAGCTATGGGCCCTAATTGGAGGGCAAAGATACCTCAAAATCCATATTGGCGCATGATTGTTTTCATGACTCCTGAAAAAATACACGTTTTACCCGTTGAGCAATATTGGTAAACACTTCATATGGAATGGTTTGCAAGCAATCCGCTAGTTGCTGAACACTTGGAGATTTCCCAAACAGGATAACCTCGTCTCCTTCTTGCGCTTCCAAAATGTCCGTCACGTCTATCATGGTCATGTCCATGCACACATTGCCCAACGTAGGCGCCCGTTTTCCGTGTACCTGTACGGCGAATCGACCGTTGCCCGCAAGGCGCAGCAACCCGTCGGCATAACCTACACTGATGGTGGCCACCCGGCTGTCTCGCTCCAGTACACCCATCCGGTTGTAGCCCACGGTCATTCCGGCTTTTAAGGTTTTGATCTGGCTGATGGTGGCTTTCAGCGTATGCACTACCCGAAGTTCTGACTGAACCGGGCTGCCATCAACTCCGTACAAACCAATACCCAGGCGTACCATGTCGAAATGATATTCGGGGAAACGCGCAATACCACCTGTATTGACCAGGTGGCGCAATACAGGGTAACCCAAATGCGCCATCAATTGATCAGACATTTGCCGAAACCTGGCCGCCTGTTCGTGCGTATACGCATCGTGTCGGGGCGAGTCGCTGCCAACCAAATGCGAAAAAACAGACGCAACGTGCAAATGTGGGTTTAGCGCGAGCGCATGGCCCAATAAAGGCAAATCTGTTTTTGAAAAACCAAGGCGGTGCATTCCGGTATCCAGTTTTACATGCACCCGCACACTCCTGCCGCCTGAACAATACGCAATCAATTCATCCAATTGTTTTAGGCTGTACACTTCCGGCTCAAGGTTGAACCGCACCAAAGCGTCGAAAGAAACCGGGTCCGGATTCAACACCAGAATGGGCAGTTGCACACCCGCCTGCCGCAGTTCTACGCCTTCATCTGTGTATGCTACGCCCAAATAATCGGCTTTGTGGTATTCGAGCAAACGCGCCACCTCCACAGGGCCACTGCCGTAGCCCGCTGCCTTCACCATGACCATGATTTTTACGCCCGGACGCAACAATCGGGTGTACACATGCAGGTTGTGCACCATGGCGGTCAGGTTGACCTCCAGCACGGTTTGATGCGCTTTGAGTTCGAGCCTGTGTGCAATGCGTTCGAATGCAAACGCGCGTGCCCCTTTGAGCAATATAACTTCCTGTTGAAACCGCAGATGAGGCAGGTTATCCCATAGTGCATTGGAGTCTGCATAAAATGCCCGTTGGACGTGCGCTGGCAACAGATCATCCAGCATGCGAACAGCCGGGCCCACACCAATCAGCCGTTCTATCCGGGCTTTGGCCAACAAATCTGCCACCTCCGTATACAAGGCATTATTGTCTACCCCGCCGCTGATGATGTCAGACAAGATGACGGTTAGCGGCGAATCCGGTTCTTGCTGGCGCGCAAACTGCAAAGCTATCCTTAGGGCTGCAAGGTCGTTGTTATAAGCGTCGTTGATCAGGCGGCAACCATTGATGCCCGATTTTAATTCGAGGCGCATGGCCACTGGCATCAATGCGGCCATGCGCAGCCGCAACGCCTCAGGGTTTGCACCCATGTGCAGCGCGGCCATCCACACGTGTACCGCATTTTCCCTGGAAGCGGCATCCGCAAACGGAATTTGAAAAACATCATCTCCTGCCAGCACGCGCGTCGAGTTGGGTAAGTCCCCGGCACTAAACCGGACAAAAACACTTCCCGGTTTGGGGGTGACAGACCAGGACAAAAGTGTTCTGCCCGGTTTTTGGCTTACCCATTGATGTGCCGATGCGTCAATTAATCCGTAATCGGCGCAATACAACAGCCAATCTGCCGATTCAAAAAGGAGCATTTTTTCAGCAACTTTCTCCGCATCGTTTGCGAAACCTTCCGCGTGCGCCGTGCCAATGTTGGTGAACAGGCCAAACGTGGGCCTGATGATGCCCAACAAACGGCTCATCTCGCCAACCCTTGAAATGCCGGCTTCAAAAATGGCCAGCTCGTGCGCCCATTCCATGGCCCAAACCGATAGCGGCACACCCACTTGTGAATTGTAACTGCCCGGGCTCCGTACAATGTACATATCCGGTGCCAACACCTGATACAGCCATTCTTTGACCACCGTTTTGCCATTGCTGCCGGTGATGCCGATCACCGGCACATCAAACCGGGCCCTGTGATGCGCGGCCAAAGCCTGCAAAGCAGCGCGTGGGCTGTCAGATTGCAATACATTGGCACCGGTTAATGTGCCGATATTGTTTGCATTTTCAACCAAAAAGTGGCGCACACCCGCAGAGAAGGCCGCTGAAACAAATCCATGACCGTCGTGCTGAGCGCCCCGCATGGCAAAAAAGAGGGTTTCGCCAGGCGCCACGAGCCGACGGCTGTCTATCGCCAGGTATCGGATGCGCGCATCTGGCGCGTCCAGTTGCAAGGGTATGGCGCCGGTGATGCGCTGTATGTCGATAATGGTGTATTCATGCATGCTGCAAAAAAACGCGTTTCCTTGCGCAGAATTGCGACCTTTGTTGAAAATTCCGGAACACTTGGAGTGGTTGGTAGATTCCATTGAAAACATGCAACTTGGCATTCCTGCCATGCTGGAGGCATTGAACGGACGCCGGAAACTGGCTTTATACGGCGATTTAGGTGCCGGTAAAACCACTTTTGTGCAGGCCTTTTGCCGCCATCTGGGTGTAGAAGGCCATACTTCCAGTCCTACATTTTCGCTGATCAATGTGTACCGCTATGCTACACCTGAAGGGCACAGTTTGGTACATCATTTAGATTTGTATCGATTGAAAAACCTTGAGGAAGCGCTTGATATTGGCGTGGAAGATGTCTTGTACGATCCGTGGTATTGTTTTGTAGAATGGCCGGAAGTCATTGAACCCGTTTTTCCGGCAGATGGCGCAAAAATTCATTTGGAAATACTCCATGAAAGCTTGCGCCGTGTGTTAATTTTGTAGGTCAAGCCCAATAGTCAGCAAATTTATGGACAAATTAGCGATCAAGCGCGGTCAAGCCGTGACACAAACAGAAACACTGGCCGTTTTGCCCCGCCATCAACGCTTGTTTATTGGCGTACCCCGTGAAGTGACCATGCAGGAAAATCGGGTGGCACTGGTGCCCCACTCCGTCGCCTCTTTGGTGGCGCATGGCCATGAAGTAGTCGTGGAAGCTGGCGCGGGCGCAAAAGCCAGCATTTCCGACATGGAGTACAGCGAGGCAGGTGCCCGGATAGCCCACCAGACGGAAGAGGTGTATAAAGCCGACGTGTTGCTCAAAGTAGCTCCGCCTACGCATGCCGAAATCGACATGATGCGCCCAAACCAGGTGCTCATATCGCCCATTCACCTGCCCCTCATCGATGCGGAGTACATTACCCGTTTGCAAAAAAAACGGGTAATTGCCCTGGCGATGGAGTATTTGAGGGACGATGAAACGGGGATTTTTCCCATCGTGCACGTCATGAGCGAAATTGCCGGCATCAGCGCTGTGCTCATAGCGGCCGACCTGTTGGCAACCGTTCGGGGCGGCAAAGGCGTGTTGCTGGGTGGCATTGCGGGCGTTCCTCCCGCCAAAATCATCATTTTAGGTGCCGGGGTGGTGGCCCAGTTTGCTACCCGTACGGCACTTGGCCTGGGCGCTGAAGTGCGTATTTTCGACAACAATGTGCACAAACTTATGCGCCTCCAAAATCAGGTTGGCCGCCAGTTGTACACGTCCATCATCAACCCTATACATTTGAAAGAAGAGCTCGTCAACGCAGACGTGGCCATCGGTGCCATACATTCGGCACAGGCCAGCTCGCCCATGGTGGTGCCCGAGGACATCGTCAGGCAAATGAAATCCGGTTCGGTGATTGTAGATGTCAGCATAGATCAAGGCGGCTGTTTTGAAACTTCTATGACCACTACGCACGACAAACCGACTTTTATTAAACACGATGTAGTGCATTATTGTGTACCCAATATTCCCTCTCGTGTAGCCCGCACCGCCTCAGACGCGATCAGCAACATCCTCGCCACCATGCTGCTGAAAGCAGAATCGGGGGGCATTATGGCCCTGATCACCAGCCATGAAGGACTTCGAAATGGGGTATACACGTATAAAGGCTGCCTGACCAACGTGTACATTGGCGAACGTTTTCAATTAAAAAGCACCAATTTAGACTTACTGATCACATCCGACTACTGATCCCAGCACTGTTCAGCCAGGCGTTTTTGAATATCGCTGCTGCGCACCAAACGAAGGTATGATTCGCTGTTGTGCCGGTCGTTTTCCTGCTGCGATTGCTGTTGCAAAATCAAATGCGCCAGGCTTGGCCACCCACGGGCCGCTAACGTAATTTCTGCCAGGCATTGTGCGTGCCGATCGCTTTTTTCAGGGTGTGCACTGTGTTCAGCTCCCGCCGCCCTGCGCAAGTATGCCGCCAACGTAGATTGTGAGGGTTGGAAAAAATCAACCACGTGGGTCTCCGGGGAAGTCGGCAGGTATCGAACTTCAAAAGCATCCTGATCGACCAACGGGAACCCGTTGGGCATCAAAACCAATTGCGAAAACCCGGACGGAAACTGACCAGATACCTGTTTGCCTTCAGGCGTACTAAAACCGTAAAAAACAATGCGCTTTTGCTGTTCCTGGACGATAAAAAAGCGGGCCTCAGTTGTTTTGCCCTGGCTGCGGAGCAACAACATGGTTTCAGGAGACACCTGTTCAACAGGTATGGGGCCTGGCGAACGCCGGGCCTGTAACCAACGTTGGTATCGCTGCATGCCAAACATGAAACACAGCACCAAAACGGCCAAAGCGCTCACCAGATAGATCAAATAACGATTGTTCTGCCTGCCTTCTGCTTTTCGCGCTCTGTTTCGGGGGGTATCTACGGTTTTGTTGACCTGAAAATCATACGAGAATCCGCCTGGTCCCCGTTGAACACTAATTTCACAAAACTCATCTTCAATAAAAAAAGAATACGTTTTAGATTCTTTTACAGAAAAATCGATTTGCACGACCCGTAAATTGCAGTGGATGACCAAATGGCCGCTTTGGTCGCCATGGTAAAGTCCAATGCGGTGTTGCCCACCATGGTTATCTAAGTAAACCCATCCTACTTGCGCCATGCAGAAAACGTTTTTCCATTTTATGGCAAACGTTTTTCCATATGTTTTGGTACTTGGAGAGTGGGGTGTGGGAACATCCAGTCAAATCCCAAACCCCACCCCTCAACTACCATTACACTACTTGTGGCTGGCGTTTTTTGCCTTTCACTTTTGGGCGGCCGATGCTCTCGTAGTGGAAACCGCGTTCTTTCATGTGGTCTACGTCGTACACGTTGCGGCCGTCAAAAATGACGGACTCAGCCAGCAGTTCGTGCATGCGCTCGTAATCTGGCGTGCGGAATTCGCTCCACTCGGTCATGATGGCGAGGCAATCAGCGCCTTCCAGCACGTCGTACATGTTTTCGCAGAGGGTGATCCGGTCGCCATAAATAGCGGCCACATGATGCATGGCTTCCGGGTCAAAAGCCCTGACGCGGCAGCCGGCGTCCAACAACGCATCGATGATGGTCAGAGCCGGCGCTTCGCGGATGTCGTCGGTATTGGGTTTGAAAGCCAGCCCCCAAACGCCGATGGTTTTGCCGTCGAGTTCTTTTTTGAAATACCGGTTTATTTTTTTGGTCAGCACCAGCTTTTGCAAGTCATTGGCTTTCATAACCGACTTCAGGATTTTGAAGTCATACGCGTATTGGCTGGCGGTTTTGGCAAGGGCCTGCACGTCTTTGGGGAAACAAGACCCCCCGTAACCGATGCCCGGGAAAAGGAAGCGCTTGCCGATGCGGCTGTCGCTGCCCATGCCAATGCGCACCATATCCACATTTGCGCCCACTTTTTCGCACAAATTGGCAATTTCGTTCATAAAAGTAATGCGTGCAGCGAGGTAAGAGTTTGCCGCATATTTGGTCATTTCAGCAGAACGCTCATCCATAAAAAAGATGGGGTTGCCCTGACGCACAAACGGTTCGTACAATTCGCGCATCACCTTTTGGGCTCTTTCGCTTTTGGTGCCCACCACTACACGGTCGGGTTTGAGGAAGTCTTCGACGGCCACCCCTTCACGCAGAAATTCAGGGTTGGATACCACGTCAAACATCTTTTTGGGGAGCCGCTCCGCCAAAATAGCCGACACTTTTTCCGCCGTACCCACCGGTACCGTGCTTTTGTCCACAATCACCTTGTACTCTGTGATGATGTTAGATAAATCGCGGGCAGCGCCCATGATGTACGATAAATCTGCGCTGCCGTCGCCACCGGGCGGAGTCGGCAAAGCCAGGAAAATAATCTGGCTGTGGTCAATTGCTTCCTTGAGATTGGTGGTGAAATGCAAGCGACCTTCCTTGGTGTTGCGGTCAAACAACACATCCAGACCAGGTTCGTAAATGGGAATCTGACCATTTTTCATGGCCTCTACTTTTTTCTCGTTGATGTCAACGCAAATGACGTTGTTGCCCGTTTCGGCAAAACAAGTTCCGGTAACCAATCCAACGTAGCCGGTTCCTACAACAGCGATGTTCATGCAGTGTGCAATTTTTGGGTGATGAAATCAAATGGGTGTTTGAGGCCAATAATGCTTAATCGTACTCTAGCATTACATATGAAAAAGAAAAGCCTCACAAAGATATGCTTCTCCTGTCATATTGCCAGAACCAATACAAATTTTATTCCAGTATTTGATTTCATGTTAAATTAAAATAAAATTTGGGCAACAATTCCATACTT
>JBMOHO010000077.1:0-13145 GCA_049317805.1 Saprospiraceae bacterium | reverse complement strand
ATATTTGTCCAGAAAACAATAAACAACCAATGAAAACCTTATATTACTTCCTTTTTGTTTTGTTAGCTTCTTTTTTGTTGGGTTTTGACTTGTCAGGACAAACGGAATGTCTTGAAGGAGACTGTATCAATGGATTTGGGAGGTTGAAGGCTTCAAGTTGGCAATATGAAGGCTATTTTTCAAACGGCAAAAGGGATGGTGAGGGCACATTGCTGATTAAGAGAGCTGAGGGTTCTGAAATATACAAAGGCGCATGGAGCAATGGAGAAAAACATGGATACGGCGAAATTGAATACACCAATGGCTCAACTTATAAGGGATACTGGAGCAATGGTTTAAGGCATGGAAAAGGCACTTATGATGATGAATCCGATTACCGTACGCACTATGAAGGCGAATGGGCTGAAGGCCGCCGGAACGGGTTTGGTATTCAACGGTATCGAGATCAAAGCAGTTATGAGGGTTACTGGAGTAAGGACCGAGAACATGGGCGGGGTACACTTAAAATGTACAATGGAGACACATACGACGGTCAGTTTGACCTGGGGAAACAACATGGTAAAGGTGCATACACGTATGGCCCCCAATCCGTATATGCAGGTGATCGATTTGAAGGCAGCTATGCAAATGGACAAAAAAGTGGCGTAGGCGTTTATTACTTTGGCAAAGGAGGAAGGGTAGAGGCCCAGTTTCAGTATGACAGTCCCAACGGTTATGGCGTTGAATACGATATCAAAGGTAACATTACAAAATGCGGTGTCTGGCAACGTGGTATGTTTGTTCAAGACCGCGACCTGTCTGAAGTCGCCCCATACTTGAATATTCAACTGGCCTCAAAAATACATGTAATCGTTTTTACAGACAGAGATGACCCTCAAATTGGCATTTCTGCCGGGAAAACAAATGAATTTTTCGAAAGGATTTTCGTCAAGGCATTAAAAGACCATAGCCAGATGTCTGTTAACTTCGTTCAACGTTCAGGAAGAGACCAGTTTACGTTACAGGAAATGAATTCAGTTATCGCCGGATTGAATACCACTTCGGATGACGCGATTTTGTTTTATTACGTTGGTCATGGTTTTAACAATGGTTACAGCTACTTTCCTACCATGTTGTTGGGCAGCAAAACAGATGATCCAAGTTTGCGCAATAAGAACCTCGATGATGTTTACAGCAGTTTGAGGTCAAAACCGCACAGGCTATTGCTATGCTTTGCAGAAGCATGCAATAAACAACAAGTGCAGGACCAGATTGGCAGCGTCAACTGGAATACTACAAAACATTATTCCGATCAAAACTGGGATCCCGCTCGAATACAAGCCCTTTTCAAAAATGCAAGTGGTGACTTTCTGTTTTGTAGCAGTGAAAAAGGCCAGTTATCTTACACCATCACAGGTTTACACGGCTTCTTTACGACTGCTTTCATGTCTACTTTTTCGGAAGCCATTAAGGTTGGTTCTCCTGTAAGCACGGATTGGAAGCTGCTCTGCAGCCGTATTTCAGACAGTACAACAAGCCTTGCAAGACAAGCCGGTGAAACTCAAAAACCTTACTGGAAACAAAATTAAAGTTTAACCAACAACCAAAACCTAAGACTTAAAAATATGCAAAATTGCAATTTTCACAAAATATTTGTTTTCCAAGTGTTGATTTTGTGCTCAATAGTGTACAATGCCTGCGCACAACCGCACTCCGAGAACATAACCTTTTTGACCCCAAGCAGCTATAACCGCATGGTCATCAATGCAGATAAAGTTACAGCAGTGATGTTTGAACAAGACGCCAGAGGACATACCACCAAACAACCCGATAACGCACTGTTCGGATTCGTTGTTAAAGAGGAAAAAGTGATCGCAGATGACTACACCATCAAAACCCTGCGGACTCTTTTGGGGCAGGCCAATAATTATGACACTTCAGGATATCTTCCCAAATGTGGTTTCGACCCTGATTATGGGTTGATTTTTCATGAAGGTGAAAAAACCACTCAGGTTATGCTCATGTTGCGCAAAAATTGCAACCCGATTAAATTCAGCGAAGGAGCAGACGTGATTACCACAAAAGAGTTGCTCAAACAGGGTAGAGATCAGTTACTGCCCGTATTCAAAGGCATTTTCCAGGAAAGCATGGGCCAGACCTACCCAACTGTACCGCCTGCTACAACCAGCCCGAATCCGCCCAGAGAGGAAAATGCACCTGAACAGCATACCGCACAAGAGAATTCCACAGCAACGCAATCCAACAATAGCAATTCGGGCAATAACAATAGAAGCAACCAGGCCAATAATACACCTCCACCCATCGAAGAGTACCACGTGATTAAGTCTAATCATGATACCTATTACAGCCTAGCTAGGAAGTATCATACAACCGTAGAGGAAATCACAAAACTTAATCCCGGTCTTGACCCCCAAAAGCTGAAAAAACACGACAAGATTCGCGTTCGTTGATCTTGTCTGACTGATTGAACTGCCACTTCCACCTCCACTACTTTTCTTAAACCAGAATGCCTCCTACTATGAAAGCCTTTTCTTTCAACCGCCAGATCGCTTTGACAGCGTGCTTCCTGTTATTTGGTCTTTCCATTGTTTTTGGTCAACAGCCCAAGTTGCACATGTTCATTGTAACACAGAACGCCTCTGAAATCGGCTCGCACGTCGATAAACAAACCATGAGTCGTCTTGCCCAGGAAATTCAGACTTTAACCGGAAAAACGGTCTCTGCGGTAACCGTGGATGCCAAAAATGCCACGGAATCTTATGTTGACCAGTTGTTGGGTTCGGCATCTATTGGTTCCAATGATGCTGTATGGTTTTACTACTCAGGTCACGGCATTACATACAATAATTGGCCTAAAACCGACGAAACAGAGTTAAAAGAAACCTGGGTGCACGAACGCCTGAAAAGCACGGGTGCCAGGCTTACTTTAGTGACTTACGATTGCTGTAATTGGGATGAACCTATTGCCTCCACACCAGTTGGCCTCCAACCCAAAATGGTGAATTTTGTCGCCCTGTTTTTTGAATCAAAAGGAAACTACATCTCGGCAAGTTGCAAATCGGGTCAATACTCTTACGGTTCACGCCAAACCGGCGGCATGTACACCAACGTACTGGTGGATGCCCTGAAAAACGAAAGCAGCCTGAAATGGGAAAATGTTTTTGACTATGTCAAAGGACAGACGCTTCGTCTATCCAACGAAAGTGGTAAAACCCAGGAACCCGTATACGCAAGTGAAAACGCCAGCACGACCACCCCAATTGCAGCGCCTTCCCTCAGAATACGGGAGACCGACTCCGTAGACGGCATCATCACCAAACTTGAAAAAATGATTCCGGAGGCCTATGGCATCCAGGTTGATATTTCCGTTAATGACCTTAAGCGGTGGAACCCCGGTTTTGATGGCGTCAATTTGAAACCATGGGTAGGCAAAAAATTCAATTACGAACCGGAGGATACACAAATTAAAAAATAAGTACAGCATCGGGGTGGCGCATCGCCACCCCGATTTCACCTTATCCTGCTCACCCAATATTAGTATCATGCCTCTACCGATTTTGCATCACCTTCGCCTGATTTTTTGCCTCGTTGGGTTGGGCGCTACCTTCATGGCCAGTGGTAATACATTGTTGCGAACCAATAATAATGGTTTTCCCGGTGTCAGCACTGTAACAATTCACTTGTTCATCATGACCCAAAATGACCAATCAGTTGGCGTCGTAACCGATGCAGAAACCATAACCAGGTTAGGCGGCCAAATAAAACAGGATCTGTCCGACGAGGGCGTTCAAATCGAAGTGCACACGTTACATGATGAATCATTTGATATAAACACCTTTTCCAGAGCGTTGCCATCTTTTAACATTAGACCCAATGACGTTGTGTGGTTCTACTACAGCGGACACGGGAGAAACAATGATGCGTGGCCACAAACACATGACAGCGAGACCCCGCTCACCAGCCTTCATGCAGCGTTAAAAAACACAAATGCCCGATTGGTCGTCACCATGTTTGATTGTTGCAACTGGGATGCCAACCTGACCAAACCTTTAACTGTACCATTTTGTGACGGTGGGCCTTTTTTTGAAAAACTTTTTCTTCAATCTAAAGGCGACGTCATGATCTGCGCCGCAAGGCCCGGTAAATTCGCCTTTGGCCGTCCGGGCACCGGTAGCCTTTTCACCAACTCATTTGCCAGTGCGGCCGCCTGCACCGGCTCCTGGCTCGACTGGTTGCAAAACGCCCGCAACAAAACCATGCTGATGGCCGAAAACCTTAAAAAGGAGCAAGAACCCATTTTCTTATTCAGCGACGATTTCCAGGATGGTACCTATCGGTAAGCGTTTTCGGGCGGTGTTGATGAATTGTCTGTGCACCAGCATGATCTGCATGACTGTAGTATGGGCGCAATGTCAGGGGCCTAAGTTATACGTCATCATTATAAGTGATGTTGAATCCCCCGGGCTTGGGACGAGTGTAGAACAGAATGTGCAACTCATTTCATCACATACCCGAACCATTGCAGCCGAGATTGGTTACGACTTAAATGTGTATGATTTTTCAAAACAACGTTTTCATACAGATACTGTAGTCAAGGAATTATCAAAAATACATCCTGCTCACACCGACATTGTCTGGTGTTTTTACTCTGGCCACGGTATAAATAGTGGTCGAAATGTGTGGCCGTGTATGCTCATGCCGGGTTCAAAACAATTATGTGTAGATGCACTTTCTACTTTATTGGCTAAGCACAATCCAAAATTGCTAATCATGCAAGCAGATTGCTGCAACATTGGTGCCCTTACCCAAAAAAACACTCAACTCGCTGCCATGAGCATTTCGCCTATACCGGATTTCAATGCACCAGCTTATTCATCAGCAAAGCACTTATTTACATCTTATCAAGGGGTAATCAAAATATCAGGATCGCAAGTAGGGCAAAGCGCCGAGTATATGACATACTCAGGCGGGATTTTCACCAACTGTTTCTTTGAACAATTGGACAAAGTTTGCCAGGTTCAGCATGTCAACCCGGATGTGCACAACTGGAAAAATTTTCTTCAGGATGTAAGCAAGCGCACGGCCGAGGTGGCCCGGGCATTTGGCAGAGAACAACTGCCCCAGATGGAGTTAGCAATCACCCGAAAACATTAGTGCGTTTACGGTTGCTGTACTGGTATTGTTCTGGCTAAACGGAATCCGGTGTCGTTCAGTTTGGCATCAGCAGGCGCATAGCCCCGGTTTGTGTATTGACACCCCGACACAGAACTTGAAATCGATCCGCCTCTGCGTACTTTTTCCTTCCCCTTTTGTGGCCCCAACGGGTTTAATTCCGGCGCACTTTTGTAATATTTGTATTCGTACCAATCGGAACACCATTCCCACGCATTGCCAAGCACATCATAAAGCTTATTTTCATTGGCCATTTTATGGGAAACAGGATGTAACGTCTGCTGTGCATTGCCCATAAACCATGCACATTGTTGAATGGTCATGCTGTCTATCCAATTTCCTTTAGCTGAAATGCTGTTTTCTCCGGCTGGTTTAGACGCCGCTAACTCCCATTCTGCTTCTGTTGGCAACCGATATCGAACACCTGTTCTGCTGTACAGGGTATCTAAAAACACTTGCACCCCATTCCACGATATACCGGTCATAGGACAATCAGGACATTCGTTGCTTTGCAACGGTGTTTCCATTATCTTGGACCACTGCCTGCGGGTGATTTCTGTTTGCCCGATATAATAATCGGCCAAGACTACCTGATGCTCCGGGAATTCATCACTCATGCCTGTGTTGCTGCCCATGCGGAATGCCGCTCCTTTTATTCGGATCATCCGACCACCGCTTAAGGGCTCTACATATTCCATAGGAAACAACTCCTTGCATCCCCTTTTCAACACTTCGCCCGTTTCATCAGGACAGTCATCAAAGACATCATACACCTTGTCGCCGTCACGGTCAGCTCTTTCTACCTCGCCTTTTAATGTTTTGACTACCGGAAATTTCTCGCCAAAAAAGCCCGTAGAATACACTTGTTGGGTGTCCCGTTCAATACTGGCCTTTATCTTTACAAACTGTTTGATGTAGTCGTCCATTTCATAAAAGTTCAGAAATCCGTTCTTGTCTGAGTCCGGAAGCATATCCGGCTTACCGACGATGGATAATGGCTTGTTGACGAATGCATCTAATATACCTTGTATCAGATAACCGTGTTTGCAGCTTTCGCATTCCCACGATTTCTTGGAAGAAGAACTGGATGCATATATAAAGTTGGGCTTATCGGTCGCTTTTAGTGCCGCAACCAATTCTTTTACGGCTTTGGCGATTTCCTCGTCTTCTTTTGATGGCACAAGCAGATCTTTATCGTTTGTAAACGAGCTGGTTTTAACAAATCCTGCGCTGTAGCACGCATCAAAAATCATCATGTACCCACAAGGTAAACGGTTGATGCAACTGTACAAAGTATCTATGTTAATGGTGGTGCCCAATGGGTTGTAGGGACTGTAATCGTAGGGTACAATGCTGTTGAGTGTGCCGTGTCCGGAATAGACAATGACCACAAAATCTTCTTTTTGTGCCTGTGCGCTTACCATTCGCATGTGTTGCAGTATGTTTTGCCGCGTAGCTTGCTGGTTGGTCAGTACGTGCACGGTTTTTACCTGCCATAATTGGGGCTGGTTATAAAAAGCCTGCGCCAACTCTTCCGCATCGCTTTTCGCAAAACGCAGGTTGATGGCCTGTAATGCATATTCACTGATGCCGATGGAAATGATGTGCAAGCCTGGCTTTTGCGCCATGCACCAATTGAACACACTCAAAAATAGCAGGACAAAAAGAAAGGGTAAACCGTTTTTCATTGGATTCTGGTTTGGTTAAATGGTCTCGGCGCGTTGCACTATTACGTTGCTTATGCCTAAATGATGTGCATCGGCCTAATGCCCCAAAAGTATGTATTGTTTTTTAAATGCTGCTCATTAACCTTTTTTTAATCTACAGCGTTAAGGTTTCCCCAATTTGAATTTAGTTGACATTTATTATGCATTTGTTAAGAAGCATCACCTGACTTATGCCTGTACTTTTGCATAGCAGTCGGATACGCAGCTATCCGGTTCCGTTTCAATACCTGATGTTCACCCACCTCCTCACCCACCCAACTTTTGTTGAATGAAAACCTGCCCTCTTCTCCTGTTTCTTGGCCTGACATTCCTTGTCGCCTGCAAAAAAGACAACGACACGCCGCCAAACAACACCGCCGACGAAACCCCGGCCGAACTCCTCTCCGTTTTGGACAGCCTGCCCGATGCCGCCGACGTTACCCCAGAAAACATCCTGCTGCCCAACGGAATGGCCCTCAAAGCCTATCTTCAGGAAATCGATTCCGCATTTGCCAAAACCTGGCTCCGAAACAACGACCCTTACG
This sequence comes from Saprospiraceae bacterium, assembly GCA_049317805.1. Taxonomy (GTDB): domain Bacteria; phylum Bacteroidota; class Bacteroidia; order Chitinophagales; family Saprospiraceae; genus M3007. The sequence goes on along the minus strand of JBMOHO010000077.1, from coordinate 5,722 downwards.
CTGGCATGACCCCCACCGAAGCGCGAACACTCCTGATCGCCCGCATCTCGGCCGCCGCCTGGAAACTCTCCAACCGCAGTCTCTATAAGTACAATGATGAAGGCACCGGTAAACCCAAACAATATGGACTGGCCTACTCCTGGGGCTCTAAAGTCTTCGATGTGCGCCAAAAGCCTCCGGGTGTTGATGCTGCTTGTGACCATTCCATCTATGGCCTCGATTGCTCCGGATTCATGTACCAAATTTTTAAGGCCGCTAATATTGCCATACCGGAGGGAAACGCCGATGCACAAAGAGCCGTAAGTACCCTCAACAATGCAGTACATAATGCTTCCCCTGCTTTGAAATCCATAAATTTTGTGGACTACGGCAAAGTGACCGATACCAAAACACTTCGAATCGGCGATATACTATACTGGAAAGACGCCGATGGGAAGGTTGTGCACATCGGCATCGTACTGGCAAACCAGATCGGCCAAAAAATTGTCTATCAGTCCATTGGCCGAAACTCCGCCGAACCAGGCCAATGCGATCAAAATCTGGGACTGGACCGCGGTCCCAGAGGCATTTACTTTGACGACCCGACCGGCAAAGCCGTCCGTAACGCCTTTCTCGTGCGCGCAGAAGTGCCCCCGGTGTGCGCATGCGCCTCGGGAAGTACCCTGTGCAATGCTCCCCCTGATGAAGCGTCCATCCGATTTGGCCTCCTCGGGTTTGTCTACAAACCCGGAAATGCCAACAAGGCGGAGGCCAAAAGCATGCTCCAGTGCCTGTGCGCCGACATCCAGCACGAGTACACCTTCCCCGATGGCACCATTTATGTCTGTGGCGTATTTCCCAATGGCGCTGAAATCACGCTCTGGACGCCCACCTACGGCGGAAAAGACCGATATGGCGTTCGGTATGGCCAAACCACCGACAACCACAGTTACTTCAGCAGCAACGCTACCTATTTTGAACTGATCAAGTAATTAACCACAGGGTGGCTTTTTGTGCCCAATTTCGTCAACTTAAGGTTTGTAGAGGCCTCGGAGAGGCCCAAAGTTGGTAGAAAAACCAAGCGTAATTCAATAGGGCCTCGGAGAGGCCCAACATTTGTTCGGTATTCACACCAGCGATTTAACGTTTGGCCTCTCCGAGGCCCCAATAATTTATGCAACGTATTCTACAAAAGTTGGGCCTCTCTGAGGCCTTTCCGTTAAGTTGACGACATTGGGCTTTTTGTGCCACCCTGTTTCTATAAAATAAATATTTTTGCATGTTGCTGCAAACAACCACCACTGACCCATGAAATGCCCTCTCCTTTTCCTCCTCGCCTTTGTATGCTCTGCTAACCTGTACGCTCAAAAAGCCGAACTTTTTGTGCTCTCTATAGGCGTGGAAACCTACAAAGACGCCCGCCTGAACCTCAACTATTGTGCCGACGACGCCCGCGATGTAGCCGCCGCCCTGCGCCGTCAAACCGACCTGTACGCCGTCATGGAAGTGAAGGTGATCACCGACGCTGCCGCTACCCGCAGCACGGTGCGCTCCGAACTGGACCGCATGGGCCGACTCGTAACCGGCAATGACCTTTTTGTCCTCTTTTTCAGCGGTCACGGCGTCGAAAACGGCCTCGTACCTTACGACTTCGACCCCAAAGACCCCTATGCTACCCTCCTCAGCAAAGACGACTTGAAAGCCAAACTCGCCTCCTTAGGCTGCAACTACGTCGTGCTCATAGACGCCTGCCACTCCGGCTCCTTTGCCAAAAGCGCCTTGGGTAAAAACCTCCAGGAAGGTGCCTTCGCCCTGTCGGTAGAGCAGGCCTCCAGGCAACTTGCTGAAGCCCTTAGCGCTACAGACAAAAATTCGATGGTCATCAGTTCCTCCTCCTCCGACCAAAAATCCTGGGAGTGCCCCACCTGTGGCCACGGTTACTTCGCCCAAACACTGCTTGACTGCATTGAGGGCAAGAGCTGCTACGACCCTCAGCTCAAACGCACCATCAGCCCGCAGGCCGACGCCAACGGCTTCCTCGGCGCCCTGAACCTCGAAAACTACATGACCGAAGCCGTGCGCATCCGCACCGCCGACATCGAATCGCCCCAAAAGGTGCGCGTGCTCCGCAGCACCGGCTCCGACTTCCCTATTCTCCGCGTTAAAACCACTTCCCCTAATCCCACACAAACCCCCCGCCAGGATCAGCCCCTACCCATAGACGCCGACCGCGACGGCGACGGCCGCCCCGACAAAACCGACGCCTGCCCAGACGACCCCGGCTCCCTGCTCGGATGCCCCGACGGCGACCAAGACGGTATAGCCGATAAAGACGACCGCTGCCCCTATGAACCCGGCACAGCAGCCAACAACGGATGCCCCCTGCGCGACCGCGATAAAGACGGCACCGTAGACGACAAAGATCAATGCCCCGATGCCTACGGCAAAATTGACTGGCAGGGCTGCCCCGACTCCGATGGCGATGGCGTGCCCGACCATAAAGACAAATGCCCGGCCGAAAAAGGCTCCGCTGCAAACACAGGATGCCCCTATATTACAGACAAACCGGAGTCCTACACCGATCCCCTCGCCGGCACCTTCATCAAAGTGAAAGGCGGAACCTTCAACATGGGCTGTACCAGCGAACAATCCGATTGCGGTAGTGACGAAAACCCTGTACACCCCGTATCCCTGAGCGACTACTACATGGGCCAAACCGAAGTGACCCAGGCCCAGTGGCGGGCTGTGATGGGCAGCGATCCGTCGGAGCTGCGTTTCAAGGGCTGCGACCAATGTCCGGTGGAGCGTGTCAGCTGGAATGACATACAGGAATTCCTCTCCAGGCTCAATGCCCGCAGCGGCAACGCCCGGTACCGCCTGCCCACCGAGGCCGAATGGGAATACGCCGCCCGTGGCGGTGCCCAAAGCCGGGGTACCCGGTACGCTGGCAGCAACAACATAGACGAGGTGGCCTGGTACACCAGCAATGCCGACAGCAAAACCCACCCGGTAAAGGGCAAACGGGCAAACGAACTGGGCCTGCACGACATGACCGGCAACGTGTGGGAATGGTGCCAGGACTGGTACGGCGACTACCCCTCCGGCAGCCAGACCAATCCCACGGGCCCCACTTCAGGCTCCGACCGGGTGTTCCGCGGCGGGTCGTGGAACGACGACCCGTCCAACTGCCGTGTAGCGAACCGCGACTACTACACGCCGGGCTTCCGCCTCAACATCGCTGGCTTCCGCCTTGCCAGGACTTTTTAACCTTTTTTGTTTTTTACCTTTTTACCTTTTAAGACGATTCAGCGGGGTGTGTCAGGCAACTGGCACACCCTGTTTTTTTTTCGGCGGAGACAAATGCGTCAGCATATATGTTGCATATATAACCACGTAGTGTTTATGTGTCACCACTGTTTGTATATATGGTGCATATATGGTGCGTGTGCCAAAAAAACGGCCCGCTGTTCGCCCTGTGGGGGGCTACCAAGCGGGCCGTCTGAAAACGTTTTCGCCCCAAATCCGAAATGACTTGGGGGCAGGACAAACTGCTGGACAGAAAGCCGCACGGGGGCGCACACCGTAGCGTACGTCCTTCAGGCGAGCTTATCCCTGTATTGGCAAGGCGGAAGCCAGCGTTGTTGTTGCGGTTGTCCGGCGTGTTGTTGTTGCGGTTCGCTACACGGCAGTTGGTCGGGTCGTTGTTCCACGACCCGCCGCGGATCACCCGGTTGGAGCCTTTGCAGGTTGCCCGTTGGATTGCATGCATCCAAATATTGGGCCGAAACACAGACGGTTTACCCTTCTGATTCATCCCCCTGGCCTCGGAGAGGCCCAACATTTGTAAAATGTGCATGTGAGCATGCTTAGCGGCCTCGGAGAGGCCCAACACTTATAAAATGTGCATGTGAGCATGCTTAGCGGCCTCGGAGAGGCCCAACATTTGTAGCACATCCAGCATGCGGATTTTTTTAAAACAATTTGTGTTTAATTAAAAAATATCCCGTATATTTGCCCCATAAACCACACACCAAACCGCTCCATCATGGCCGACGTTTTCTCCCAACTCTACATCCAGACGGTTTTCGCCGTCAAACACCGCCAGGCATTGATCCTCCCATCCTGGGAAGATCGGTTGTACCAATACACCACGGGTGTAATCCAAACCCGTGGACACAAATTGCTCGCCATCGGCGGCATGCCCGACCACATCCACTTGTTCATAGGGCTTAAACCCGCCGAAGCGCTCTCTGACCTTGTGCGGGAAATCAAAAATGCCACGAATGATTTCATTCGGGATGAACGATTGTCCCCCAGTAAGTTTGACTGGCAGGCCGGTTATGGGGCCTTTTCGTACAGCCGCTCGCACATAGATGCGGTGTGCCGGTACATCCTGAACCAGAAGGCGCACCACCAAAAGCGCAGTTTTGAAGCGGAATTCCGCCAGGTGTTGCGGGATTTTGATGTGGAGATGGGCCAGAAACAGGTGTTTGATTTCTTTTTACCGGATTGAGGGGCGGGATATACAAATGTTGGGCCTCTCCGAGGCCGCTAAGCACGCCCACATGTACATTTTACAAATGTTGGGCCTCCCGACTTGCGGTACGGGACAGGTTTTACGAGGCCGCTGAAGCGAGGCGACGGCTACAAGCCCAATGTCGTCAACGTAAGGTTTGGAGCGGCCTCGGAGAGGCCTAACATTTGTAGAAGATGTGTGATGGATTTCGTGGCCTCGGAGAGGCCTAACGTTGGTTCGGTATTCCGACCAGCGAATTAACGTTGGGCCTCTCCGAGGCCCAAATGAAAAACGCCTGGTTTTTCTACAAATGTTGGGCCTCTCCGAGGCCGCTAAGCACGTCCACATGTACATTTTACAAATGTTGGGCCTACCGACTTGTGGTACGGGACGGGTTTTCCGAGGCTGGGGAGCGTGAAACAAATGTTGGGCTTCCCGACTTGTGGTACCGGACAGGTTCTCCGAGGGTGGGACAGTTTCAAATATGAAAAATTACAACAGATGCCTCCTTAACCCCATAAACGGATACCACGAGAGCAAAGCCCAATAACTGTTCACAGACGCCAGAAAGTCCTCGTCGCTAAGGTTTCCATTTTGCCATTGTCGCTCCCGGTGGCGCAAGCGGCGGGTGATGCGGCGTCCGTTGTGGTTGTGCAGCCGGACGGCCGCAGGGAAGATGCGTTTGCCCAAAAACGAAAGCCCGTTTTGGGCGCTGTTGAAAAAGGTGGCACCCGGTTTCAAGTGTAAACCAAGTTCATGTTGCAGGAAATGGTCGGCAGCCAGGCGGAGTTGCTTGAGGTGGTCTTTGTCGTTGTCAAACACCACAAAGTCGTCCATATACCGAAGGTAATGCCTGCATTGCAGCTCCTGTTTCAAGAATACATCGAACGGATGCAGGTACACGTTGGCCAAAAACTGGCTGGTGAGGTTGCCAATGGGCAGCCCCTTTCCGGCCGTACCGCTGTTGCGGATGATTTTTTCCAGTACCGTAAGCAATTGCGCCTCTTTCAAGGTGCGGCGAAGTATGGCCATCAAACGCTGGTGGTCTATGGAGTCAAAGTATTTTTCTACATCAGACTTGAAAAACCAACGATTGGAGCGCATAAAAACTTGTGCGCGTGCAACGGCTGCGTGCGAACCTTTGGCACGGCGTGTGGCGTAGGAATCAAAAATGAAACGCCGTTCGTACACAGGCTCCAGCACATTGACTAATGCATGGTGCACCAC
>JBMOHO010000076.1:0-13161 GCA_049317805.1 Saprospiraceae bacterium | reverse complement strand
TCGAAGCTGGTACAGTGGTGAAATTCACGCCACGTGCCGACGTTGGCAACCCATCCGCACTGATTGTAGCCCGTGGCGGTAAAATCTTTGCCAACGGTACTGCTGACGAGCCGATCATCTTCACTGCTGAAGCGGACGACGTAAACAACCCAAGTGACCTCGGCCCAACCGACCGCTCTTTGTGGGGCGGCCTGGCCATCCTGGGTCGCGGTGTGACACAGAAAAACGGTACGACCCCAGTACAGTTGGAAGGTATCCCAACAACTGAGAAGCGTGGTTTGTACGGTGGTACAGACAATACAGACAATGCAGGTGTACTGCGTTATGTATCGATCCGCCACGGTGGTCGCGAAATTGCCCCTGGCAACGAGCTCAACGGCCTTTCACTGGGCGCAGTAGGTAGCGGTACTACCTTGGAGTACATCGAAGTTTACGCCAACTCAGACGACGGCATCGAATTTTTCGGTGGCGCTCCAAACCTGAAATATGCTGCTGTTGCTTTTGCTGAAGACGACAGCTACGACTGGGACGAAATCTATACCGGTAAAGGCCAGTTCTGGTTCTCTCTCCAGCGCAGCGATGTAGCCGACTCGGGTGGCGAGTTGGACGGTTCTACGCCAGATGACTTGACTCCATATTCTAACCCGACGGTTTACAACTGGACGCACATTGGTTCGGGCCCGGGCGGTACTACATCTGCCAACCAGTTGGGTTTGAACGTACGTGCCGGTACAGCTGGTACGATCGCCAACTCAATCATCACATCTACCCGCGGCAAAGCTTTGGTGGTACAAGACAAAGCAGCTGGCGTTAACGACGCATACAGCAAATTGGCCAGCGGCGAATTGAAATTCCTGAACAACCTGTTCTTTGAGAACGGCGCATTCACTACCCTGGATGCAACCTCTACCGGTATCCTTGCCGTAAGCGGTACAGCAGAAGACGCTACTGCATCTGCGCTGATCGCTCACCTGACAACAAACAAAAACGCGATCTCCAACCCGCAAATCCAGGGCATCAGCCGCACAGCTGACGGAAATCTGGATCCACGTCCAGCCGGCAACACAGCCGTAACAACCGATCTGGCTGCTTACCCGGCTGGCGACGCCTTCTTTACACAGGTCAACTACAAAGGTGCGTTCCCTCCTTTTGCTGCCGGTCAGTGGTTGAGTGGCTGGTCTACCCTTTCACGCAACGGCCACTTGAAAAACCTGGGCAACGCTCAAACCGTTTTTATTAACGATGCGTCGATCAAATCTTGCGACAACGTAACCTGGACTAAAGACAAAACATACGTAGTTGACGGTATTACTTTCGTTGACTCTTGCGCAACGTTGACCATCGAAGCTGGTACAGTGGTGAAATTCACGCCACGTGCCGACGTTGGCAACCCATCTGCCCTGATCGTAGCCCGCGACGGTAAAATCTTTGCCAACGGTACAGCTACTGACCCAATCATCTTCACCGCTGAAGCGGACGATGTAAACAACCCGACAGACCTTGGCCCAACCGATCGCTCTTTGTGGGGCGGTTTGGCCATCCTGGGTCGCGGTGTGACGCAGAAAAACGGTACAACCCCAGTACAGTTAGAAGGTATCCCAACGACTGAGAAGCGTGGTTTGTACGGAGGTACCAACAATGCGGATAACTCTGGTGTATTGCGCTACATATCGATCCGCCATGGCGGTCGCGAAATTGCGCCAGGCAACGAGTTGAACGGTCTTTCTTTGGGCGCTGTGGGTAGTGGTACCACATTGGACTATATTGAAGTATACGCCAACTCTGATGACGGCATCGAGTTCTTTGGTGGCGCTCCATACCTGAAGCACGCCATTGTGGCATTTGCCGAAGACGACAGCTACGACTGGGACGAAATATACGTAGGTAAAGGCCAGTTCTGGTTCTCTATTCAGCGTTCTGACGTAGCCGACTCGGGTGGTGAATTCGACGGTTCCACACCTGACGACCTGACTCCATACTCTAATCCGACCCTGTACAACTGGACACACATTGGTTCAGGCCAGAACGGTACGACCTCTGCCAACCAGTTGGGTATTAACCTTCGCGCTGGTACTGCCGGTACGATTGCTAACTCTGTTATTGTAGACACCCGCGGCAAAGCCTTGGTGGTACAAGACAAAGCAGCCGGGGTCAATGACGCTTACAGCAAATTGCTTAGCGGCGAGTTGAAACTCCAGAACAACGTATTCAACCAAATCGGTTCGTTTACTTTGCAAAATGCAAGTGCAAACGGCATCATCGCCGTAAGCGGTACTGCAGAAGATGCAACGGCTACGGCACTGGTAAACCACCTGGCTACCAACCAAACAAGCATGCAATCGCCTTACATCCGTCAGATCAGCCGGATTCAGGATGCTAAACTTGACCCACGTCCTTGTACCATCGGTACGGCTTACACTACTGCTCTTGCAACTGTTCCTGCAGGTGATCCATTCTTCACCGCAGTGAACTACAAAGGTGCATTTGCCGACAGTTGGGACCAGCTTTGGATTCGCAACTGGACATCACTTGCCCGCAACGGCCACTTGGTTGCCACGCCACTTGAGGCTTGCCCAACTGTTGGTACCAATGATCTGGACGAGAATCTGCAGCAAGTGTTCCGCATTTTCCCGAACCCAACATCAGAGAACTTTATGGTTGAGTCGAAGTTTGATGCTGCAGTTAATGTAGAAATCTTCGATATGGCCGGTCGTCTGGTGTCTCAGCGCCTTAGCCTGGCTCCTGGCGTACAGCAAGTAGCCATCAATGAATTGAAGGCAGGCTTGTACCTGATCAAGTTCACGACTGAAGAAGGCAAGAATGTCACCAAGAAACTCATTGTTGAGTAATAAAGGCCTGTTATAGGCTATTTTTCGAGCAGCAGATTTTATGGAAGCATAAGGTCTGCTGCTTCTTTATTTTTAAAAACATCCTTTCTTATGCAAAAGAAAAACTACCTCAATCCCTGCCTGTTCATGCTGTTGATGGTTTGTTCATGGAGCAGCTTGTTTGCCCAGAAAGCCGTTATTGCGGGCAAAGTCATCGACAAAGAAACCGGTGAAGGCCTTATTGGCGTTTCCATTGCTGCTTCCAATGCGGGCGGAAACGTAGCAGGGGCCATTACCGATTTTGACGGCAACTATACGTTTGAAGTTGATCCGGGTACGTACAACATTACGTGCAAATACACGGGATACAACAACTTCACAGCTGAAAACCTGGATGCCAAAGAAGGCCTCAACACCGTTGACGCACCCATGGAAGTTTCCGGCTTAGCCATCGCCGAAACGGTCATTACAGCAACACAAATCAAAAACACCGACGCATCACTCATTTCCCTGCAGAAAAAATCGTTTGCCATTCAAGATGGTATCTCTTCGCAGCAGATCAGCCGTACCGGCGCTTCGGACGCTGCCGACGCCATGAAACAGGTAACGGGCGCTGTAGTGGAAGGCGGCAAGTTTATTGTCATGCGTGGTTTGGGCGACCGCTACTCCGTATCGCAGCTAAACGGCATCACCATGCCCAGCACCGACCCTTACCGCAACAGTTCAAGTCTTGACCTGATCCCGTCGCAAATGATCGACAACATCGTGACGCTGAAGACTTTTACGCCTGACTTGCCCGGAAACTTTACGGGTGGCTTGGTGAACATCACTACCAAGGCCATACCTGATAAATTCACCTTTTCCATCAACGGAAACATTGGTTTCAACACCCAGGCGTCGCTCATCGACAACTTTCTGGGGCACGGCAGTGATGCTGGCGACCGGGACTGGATAGGTTATGACGACGGCGGACGCGAATTGCCGGGCTACCTCACTGACCCGGCTATTCAGTCTCAGCTGAACGCAACAGCATACCTCAATGCGCGCAAAGCCAGCGAAGATTTCAATAATTTGCGTCAGTTGCTCAACCGTTCAACCAATGATTTGAGCAACGTATTTACCCCAACGCCTAAAAGCACACCGCTCAACCACGGCCTCAACTTTAACATTGGCGATCGCTTCAAGTTGTTTGGCAACGATCTGGGTGTTCAGGTTGGTGGTAATTTCTCGCGCAGATGGGAGCACTACGAAGACGGAGCAGTCAATACGTACATCAACAACGCTTCGCCAACACTCTTTGGTTATCAAGAACTTTCAGAGACCAAAAGCACCGAGTCCCCCCACGTTGGCGGTTTATTGAGCTTGACGTATAAATTGGGCCTTAACAATTCAATCGGGTTCAACACCATTTATAACAACGACGCCGATATAGTAGGCCGTTCGCAGCAAGGTAAATTTGTAGGCCAGTTGTCCGATGGTAGTGCGGACTACTTTACCAATGCTTTGGAGTTTGTGCAGCGGGAGTATGCTTCCAACCAGCTTACTGGACGCCACGTGCTGCCTAATGTAAACGATATCGAAATCAACTGGGCTGGATCGTGGAACAAATCGTCGCAGGTAGAACCTGACACCCGCTACCTCTCCTATTCTCGCTCCTTGATAGAAGAACCCGATACCACATACTTCTTCTACGCCATCAACAACGCCGAATTCCGCGAGCCGTTCCACTTTTGGCGCGATCTGCAGGACAGGTCGCAGGAATACAAGTTGGACATCACCATCCCATTCCTTCGGCAAGGCCGCGAGGGCAGTTCCAACCAGATTAAGATTGGGGGCTTGTTCAGCAGCTTGGAACGCGACTTCACGGAATACCAGTATACATACGCACGTACTGGTGGCGTACCCAGCAGCATTTTCTTTGATCGATTCAATGGCGACACTGAGGGGTTCTTTGACTACGCTAATCAAGGCGTCATAGACACCACCACCAACCCCTCTAACCCATACACCATTGGTTACTACTACACCAACCAGGTCAATAATAAAAACTTCTATAACGGTACACAAGACATTACGGCTGGCTATGCCATGGCGGTGTATAACATTACCTCGAAGTTGAAAGTGGTTGCGGGTGCACGGGTGGAGCAATCCAAATTGTTTGTCCAGAGCCGCGACACGTTACTTGCTCCCAGTGACTTAGACATCACTGACGTGTTGCCTTCTGTAAGCTTGATTTATTCGCTCACCGAACGCACCAACCTCCGCCTCGTATACTCGCGCACCCTTGCCCGACCAAATTTGCGCGAGTTGGCGCCTTTCGAGCAGTTTGATACGAAAAACGGCTTTTTCAACATCGGTAACCCGAATTTGAAGCGCACCTTGATCGACAACTTTGACCTGCGCTATGAGTTCTACCCCAAACCGGGCGAATTGCTGGCGGTCAGCGGTTTTTACAAGAACTTCAAAGACCCGATTCTGCGTGCATTCTCTCCAACGGCATCCTTGCCGGAGTTGGGTTACATCAACATTGATGAGGCACGCGTATTGGGCGCAGAAGTTGAATTCCGCAAAAATCTTGGATTTATAGGCAGCAATTTCATGCAGCACATGTTCCTGGCAACCAACGTTGCGATAATCAGCTCGGAATATGATATCCCGCAAGCAGAAGTTGAACAATCTCAAACAGTTGATCCTACATACAATGAAACGACTCGTCCGTTTCAAGGCCAGGCACCGTACATTTTTAACGTGATCCTGTCTTATGTCAACCCGGATAACGGCTGGGAATCGTCCCTTGCATTCAACGTATCGGGTCGCCGCCTTTATAACATTGGTCTGTTTGCTACACCAGACGTGTATGAAGAACCGGTTCCGCTGTTGAATTTCAACATTTCGAAAAAGTTTGGAAACCACTACCAAATTGGTTTCTCTGCTGAAAATATCCTCAACCCGGATATTCGTAAAACACTCGAATACAATGGCACTACCTACGATGCAGAACGGTACAAAACCGGTGCTACCTTCGGCATGAGCTTCGGCTATTACATCCGGTAAATAAGCACATTAAACAGCTTGCGACGCCATGCCCGAGTGAGGGCATGGCGTTTTTTTGTTTATCGCCTACTGTCCTCGCTCCGACATTCCAAACCGATTCCCCCATTTATCCGTATATCCATGCAGGCTAATTCATTACCTTACCTCGTCTTAACGCCAAACCTGATATTCAACCCTCCCTCATGCACATCGTCATCCTCGGCAACGGCATCAGCGGCATCACCACCGCCCGGCACGTGCGCAAACGCAGCGACGCCGCCATTACGGTCATTTCTGCCGAAACAGACTATTTCTACAGCCGCACCGCCCTCATGTACATCTACATGGGCCACATGCGCCAACAGGATACGCAACCCTACGAACCCTGGTTCTGGAAAAAAAATCGCATAGACCTCAAAAAAGCATTTGTAGAAAAAGTAGATTTCGAGACCAAAACCCTCCTTACCGCCGCGGGAGAACGCATCCAATACGACAAACTGGTGCTCGCCACCGGCTCCAAATCCAACAAGTTCGGCTGGCCCGGCCAAGACCTCGACGGCGTCCACGGACTTTACCATTTACAGGATGTGGAAGCCATGGAAAAACACACAGCACGAATGCGGAATGCGGAATACGGAATACGGAATGCCGAAATCCGAAATCTGAATTCCGCAATTATAGTAGGTGGTGGTCTTATTGGCATTGAAATGGCCGAAATGTTCCACAGTCGGCACATCCCGGTCACGTTTCTGGTGCGGGAGAGCAGTTTCTGGAATACCGTGTTGCCCGTAGAGGAGTCCGATATGATCAACCGCCACATCCGGGAACATGGCATCGACCTGCGCCTGGAGACAGAACTCAAAGAGATTCTCCCCGATGCATCGGGTGCTTATTGCGCCGCAGTGGTGACCAATAAGGCCGAAACCCTGCCCTGCTTTTTTGTGGGCCTCACCGTGGGCGTAAGCCCCAACATCGATTTCCTGAAAAACAGCGGCCTGGACATCAACCGCGGTATTTTGGTCAACGAATTCCTCGAAACCAATATTCCGGATGTGTACGCTATTGGCGACTGTGCAGAGCAACGCGTAGCCCGCCCGGGTCGGCGACCCATAGAAGCCGTTTGGTACACCGGACGCCTCATGGGCCAGGCGCTCGCCCAAACCCTCACCGGAATTCGCACCGAATACGTGCCGGGCATCTGGTTCAACTCGGCCAAGTTTTTTGACATTGAGTACCAGACCTACGGCGACATCCGCGCCCAACTGCCCGAAAACCACAGTACCCTGTACTGGGAACACCCAGACGGCCAAAAAGCCGTGCGCATCAACTACGAATCGGCCTCTGGCAGTGTGCTGGGCTTCAACCTCATGGGCATACGGTACCGCCACGAGGTGTGCGAACGCTGGCTGCAACAAGGCACGCACATAGAAACCGTGCTGCAACAATTGCCTGCCGCCCATTTCGATCCGGAATTCTACACCACCTACGAAAAAGAAGTCTCGGCTACATACCACAAACAAGGGCAACCACAAACCGTGTAACCCAAACAACCAAAACCCTCCTCCGCTCACTTCTACATATAACTGATATGAAAGATACTTCCCTCTCCCTTGCTACCCCCAATCCGGTGATGACCTCAAGCTCGCAGAAAATCGCCTTGGCTACGGCTGGTCTGGGCGCGTTGCTCATCCTGGTGGTATGGGCTGCTGGCGGGGCCATTCAGCCCGGCCCGGCGCTTGCCCTGGCGTTTTCCCTGATGGCCTTGGGTACTTTTTTGTTTGTGCGCGAGGAATACCTTACGCGCCCGGATGGCATCAAAAACAACGGCGTGTGGTTCCGCAGTTTGTCGGCCCGCGGGGTATGGGGCTGGCTGATTGGGGTGATCCTTACGGGTTTTTACGTGTGTCTGTATTGGTATCCGCAGTATTTGAAAGGACTGATCGAGTTGTTTACGCCCTTGAGCATGGGTCTGCGCGGCAAGGCGGCCGATCAGTGGTTTGTGTACGGCAGCCTGTACACGCTGGCGGTGTTGCTCATGGGCTTCAAGTTCATGTACAAGTACCGGCACAACCGGTATCAGCTCATCCGCACGACGTCGGTAATGTTTTTTCAGTTTGGTTTTGCGTGGCTGATTCCCGGCATTTTGGTGAGCCTGCAACAACCCGAAATTTATTTTACGTACTTCTGGCCCTTGTCGTACTACCAGGGCACCCCCATGGCGCATCAAGGGTACGCGGGTACGGGTTTGGGTACGTTTTTCTTCTTTTTTGGATTGGCCATGTTTTTTGTGGGCACGCCCATTTTGACGTATTTTTTTGGCAAACGCTGGTACTGTTCGTGGGTGTGCGGCTGTGGCGGTTTGGCCGAAACGGCTGGCGACCCCTTTCGGCATTTGTCGGACAAAAGCCTGAATGCCTGGAAAATAGAGCGCTGGATGATCCACAGCGTACTCGTTTTTGCAGTGGCCATGACGGCGGTGCTGTGGATCAACGTGGCCACCGGCGACAGTGTACTGCACCAGTTTTCCCAAAGCTTTTACAAGTGGTACGCTTTTTTGATCGGTTCAGCCTTTTCCGGCGTGGTGGGCGTGGGTTTTTACCCCTTGATGGGCAGCAGGGTATGGTGCCGTTTTGGGTGCCCGATGGCGGCCTGGTTGGGCATTTGGCAAAAAACGGCCTCCCGTTTCCGCATAACGGTCAATGGCGGGCAGTGCATCAGTTGCAGCAATTGCTCGACGTACTGTGAAATGGGCATCGACGTGCGCCACTACGCCCAGCGCGGACAAGACGTGGTGCGTGCCTCCTGCGTCGGGTGCGGCATTTGCGCGGCAGTGTGTCCACGCGGGGTGTTGCGCCTCGAAAATATTGCGGAAGATGTGGTGGCGCGTACCCAAAAAACGGCCATCAGTTATTTGGATTGAGCAATTTTTTTTCAGAATCAACTTGTAATTGTAAACGGAAAAAGCTTACCTTTGCGGGCACTTTTTGAAAAAGGTCAGATACGCATAAATTACCATGGAAATTGTAAAAATCAAGGGTCACCTCAGAGAAGGTTCCGGCAAAGAAGCAGCAAAACGCGTTCGCCGTACCGGTTTGGTACCCGCAGTGATGTATAAGAGCGGCGGTGGCGATGCCACGCAGTTCAGCGTAGAAATCGGCGACTACCGTACGCTGGTGTATACCGCAAAATTTAAATTAGCCGAAATAGAGCTGGACGGCAAGGTGCACAAATGCATTTTGAAGGATCTCCAGTTTCATCCGCTGACTGATGCCGTGATCCACCTCGACTTCTTGGAGTTGGTGCCCGGTGTGAAATTCAAAGTCTCGGTGCCGATCAACTACATTGGTCAGGCACCCGGCGTGAAAAACGGCGGTAAATTTCTGGCCAAACTGCGCAACGTGAAGATCCTCACCACGCCAGAGGGTCTCATCGCCCAATTGGACGCGGATATCTCCACCATGGAATTGGGTTCGACCATCCGGGTACGCGACATCACGACCCAGGCTGGTGTGGACATCATCAACAACGGCGCGGTGCCCATTGCGTCTATTGAAATTCCGCGCGCGCTGCGTCAGCAACAAGGCAAGTAACGGCGACTTCAGTCGCCGACTTAACGGCGATTTCAGTCGCCGACTTAATGGCGACTTCAGTCGCCGACTTAATGGCGACTTCAGTCGCCGACCAACAACCGCCAAGAACTGCCAAACCTAAGCGGCGACTAAAGTCGCCGATACTCCGGCGACTGAAGTCGCCGAAACGAAAGGCTCCACAGCATTGCGCCGTGGAGCCTGTTTTCAATAAACCAAATCAAACTTTCGTGCTATTTTTTATTTCCCCAACCGCCCGTTGACATCTTCGAGGCCGGTTTTGCGTTGGCGCTCGCCTTTGATTTCACTGCTGCCGAAGCGGTAGTTAAAATTCATACGAATGGTTTGGCTCTCCCAGGTACCGCGTCCGCGCATGTACAGGCCGGGGGTGTAGTCGTTCACGCTGCTCCAGCCGGCAGTACCCAGCACGTCGCCAAAAGAGACACTGGCCGTGCCTCGGCCGTCAAAGAGTTCTTTCTTGACGCCCACGTCCATGGCGCCCATGGCTTTGGTGCGGAAAACAGCTTGCCAAATACTGGGGGTATTGAACCAGCCCGAAAACTGTAATGACCAGCCTCCTTTTGGGAGTTTAATGGTGTGTTCGGAATACAGGTTCAAGGTTGAAATTTGTTCGTCTACGGAGAAACCCTCTCTAAACTCGGCCTGGTAGGCCTGGATGTTGCCGTTCACACTCAGGAAACCTTCCCACCAATCGGCGATGGGAATGGGCACATTGACGCTGAGCGAGTACACATCTTGCCGGGCTATGTTGTCCTCGGTCAGGAAGGTGCGGCCGCCGGAGGTGGTGTCTATGATTTCGGTAAACATGTCGTTGGTGCGGCTAAACCCGACGGTGGTGTTCAAAAAGCCCATGAACGTGTGGGTGAGTTCCACGCTGTTGGTGAACTGTGGCTTCAGGAAGGGGTTGCCTTTGCGGTAAGACAACTCATCCAGCCGGTCCTCGAACGGGTTCAACGAGCGGTAGTTGGGGCGGTCAATCCGGCGGCTGTAGGTCAGGCTGAACTGGTTTTTTTTGTCCATTTCATACGTGACAGCGCCGCTAGGGAAAAAATTGAGGTACTTGTCGCCGTCTTTTTTGTCGTTTTCCGAAACAGCGCTGGTCAGATCGCCTTCCCAATGGGTGTGTTCTGCGCGCAAGCCCGCCTGAAAACCCCATTTGTCCACTTTCAGGTTGTAATTGAGGTAGGCGGCGTTCACCATTTCATCGTATTTAAACTGGTTAGACCGGTCGTTGTTGAGCACGTCCTGGTTGTCGATGACGTTGTAAAATTCGAAAGTATTGTCTGTGACCACGTGCGAGAGCTTATAGCCCGTGCCCAATTTGCCCTTCAGGAAGCGTTGTTCATAGTCGGCCTTGACGATGGTCATGCTGATGTCTGTGGGTGTGACGAAGTGGTAATCGCGGCGCGACAACACACTTTGCTCCGACGGATCCACGTACGCGTTGGGCTGGTACGATTCGGCGCGGTAGCGGTAGAAACCGCGGTTGGCGTCAATATTGAGTTCATGGCCACTGGTGTCTACATAACGGTAATTAAGGTTGAGGTTGCCGTTGGTGCGGATTTGCGACTGGTCGTTGGAGGCAATGAGGATGGAGTCTACAACCCCGGGGTTTGACAGCGTACCGATGTACGTTTTGGAATTGTTTTTCCAGGGTCCTTCGTTGCGTCGGCCGTCGACGATGAACCCGAAGCTGTGTTTGTCGTTCAGGAAAAAATCGGTACCCACTTTGAAATTGTGGTTGTTGTTGTGGTCTTCCATGTTGCTGTACTGGTCGTAGGTCAGCCCGTCCTGTTCCCGGTACATATCCATGTTGTTGTGCCAGATGCCGAAGTGGTTGCTGTAGTTTCCGAAGGCGTTGAAGCGTTTGTTGCGGTGGTTAAGCGAGAGGTTGGTTCCGCCTTTGGGCGTTTCGCCGATGGTGAACTCAGCACCGACCGAGCCATTGGTGCCGATGGTTTTGTTCTTTTTGGTGCGGATGTTGATGATGCCGGCATTGCCCGATGCATCGTATTTAGCTGAAGGGTTGGTCACCATTTCGATAGCGGAAATATCTTCGGCGCGCATGCTTTTGAGGTAATTCGCCAGGTCGCGGTTGTCCATGGGCACATCGCGGCCGTCGATCTGGAAGCGGACGGTGTTTTTGCCTTTCAGGCTCACGTTGTCGTTGTTGTCTATGGTCACACCGGGCGCTTTGCGCAGGAGTTCCATGGCATTTTGGCCAGTGCTGTTGACGTTGCCTTCTACATTGAGCACGGTTTTGTCGGCCTGTACTTCCACCAGGGGTTTGCGGGCGACGACGGTGACTTCTGCGATTTCCTGTTTGTTCTCCGCCAGCCGAATGTCGGGAAGGGTGATGCTGGAAGTGCCGTGTTCAAATACGGGGCTGAGTTGTTTGCCTTCACCGATCAGTTCGGCACGAATCAGGTAGGCACCAGGTAGTATGTTTTCAAACGCAAATCGGCCTTTGCTGTCGCACACCGCGCCTTTTATGAGGTTGCTGTCAGCCGCGGTGAGCAGCACGACAGTGGCAAATTCGGCGTCTTGCCCGTCGGTGCGCAATACGTGTCCGCTAAGGGTTTGGGCGCTTGCCCAAATTGTAAGAAAGCAGAGAAGGACAGCAAAAATGGCAGCTTTCATGTATAATAGTGGTTTGAATGTACTTGTCAGTTGTTAATCGGCCGACAAGACGCAGGGAAAGACCACGTGGTTGCGCCAGGGATGCATGCCGCAGGACAGGTGGCCGGAAATGCTGGACGAATGGCGGGATTGGGTAGACGAATTGTGATGTATGTTCGTACCAATGATTTTAGAAATGGCCCCAAAAAATGAAGACGTTAGAAGCTTTTGTAATGAGAAAAACGTTTTTGTTTGGTCTTTACGAAATCGAAATCTTAAATTTAACCAGTAGCCATGCATAAAGTACTACTTTTTCTGCTCACAATGAGCACAGCAGCGCCCCTTACCGGCCAGGCTACCCTAAAAGATCGATTGGATTTTGGAATCGGATTTGGTCAGGTGTACGTGACCGACAAACCCGATCCGATAAAGACCAGCTCATCGTGGCTCGGCAGTATTTGGGGGGAATACTTGCTCCCCATCCAGGGCAAGTTTTCCGCTGGTATCGGATTGGACTACCGCCAGGAGTGGATCATCACCAATGGCTTGTTTGTGGATGATGTGTGGAGCCTTCCCGCGATCGACGGTGCTTCGACGCACATGCGCCACCGCCAGATTGGGCTTCCATTGTCTGCGTATCTGAGGTTCGGGCGCACAGACTCCGACCAACGCTTTGGCATCGGTTATCGCCCCAATTATGTGGTGCGCAGTGTTTTTTTATATACGGATCTCGACGACAACAAGGAATATTCCGTTGACCTTGGAGACGATGCCAACAGATTGCACCACGAACTGCTGATTTCGTTTTTAATCAGGCAAACGGAATGCAATTCAACATTTCCCTTGCGTTCGTTCAAGATGTTGGGGTCATTTGGCCTCGACCGTTGGCAAAGCAATGGCTACCGGCCGTTTACCTTACAGTTGCAAATAGGGCTTTTTTGATCGATTTATACGCCCTCAACTTATCTCCTCGGCCTGCCAAGCCTCTACATTCTTCGTCTCGCTCGAAAAATTAACACCAATACCGACGACGGGCTTGCCCAGATGCCACCAGGCCTGGTAGTATTTTTTGG
>JBMOHO010000075.1:0-13195 GCA_049317805.1 Saprospiraceae bacterium | reverse complement strand
GAAATGGATTGCAAGTAACCTGCCAGAAGTGTCCGGGGGCAGGCAGCATTTCGCGTGCCAAACCGATCTATCCATCGATACCTGTTTCAATATCATCTTGAAAAATTACCCACCAGCCTTACTTTTGATTTTTTAACCGTCATAAACGTTTTTCACAATATGAGAATCCTGCTCACCACCACACTGATTGTATGCCTGGCCCTGCACCTTCAGGCGCAACAAAAAAGAACAGAGCTTCAACAGAAGATCTATGCAGAGTGCCAAACCACCTGGGTGTACGATTGCGATTGTGTTACCGATAAGTACCCGGCCATTGCAGCCGATTTGAAAGCGGAAAGACACAAAAAACTGCTGGCTGAAGCCGAAAAAGCCGTGCAGGAAGGTGCCCAAATGGTAGATCCGTACGGTGCCTCTACCGGCAATTTTCGCCAGGATGCATACAGCAACCGCATAGACGCCCGTGAGGTGCAAAACAAGTTGAAAACCAACGGTGCCAATGCCTTGCCCGAACCGCAGATGATGTTGTACTGGCAAACGGTTGAAAAAGACCCGGCCTGCCGTGGCCGCCAGAACATTTACAACTACGCCTTGAAAAATTGCCCGTACACCGAACGCATGGGCACCAGCAAAGAAGATTTTTGCGAATGTTACGCCAATAAATACGCCGACGAGTTTACCAAGGTGGAAAACAAAGTCAGCTCAAAGTCGATGACCGACATTGGCAGCCGGGCAGCACAACAATGTGCCAATAAGTAACGGACTACCGAAGCCGGTTGATCGTTTTCGGCGTGATGTCGTTGTCCTCAACGGTTTTGTAAAAGCCGTTGAGGTAACCCAGCATGTCGTTTATGGCGGCTTTGCGCAAACCTTCCAGCATACAGGCCGACAAGATGGGTTCTTTGTGCGCTTTGAGCAGCTCCACAGCGCGCTTCAGGTATTCGGTGTCAATGCCCTGGGCCATCAGGTTGCGCTCGCGCACATTGTGCAACCCGCTCCCGGTTGTGGGTACCGCATAAGATGCATTTACAAAACCGGAAAAATCAAAATCGTAAGGCACAACCATCAACTTCTCCTGGCCTGAGGTGCGCAGCAGTTTGACGTTGCGCGCCGAGGCGATCTCCCAGTCGGTGTTGCCAATCATGTACTCAAAAAGAGACACCAGGGCAGCCTGTTCAGGTTGTAAATCCTGGCCCCCAAAACCAAAGGAGTCCACTTCTACCGCTTGAAGGCGCGCACACAGTTCCTCGTCGTGTTCCAGCAAAATGGCTTTCATATCGAGGATGTGGGTGGGCACCTCCGTGTCGCGCAGCCGCAATTGCACCAGGCGGGCGCGAAAAGCGAAGGGGGTCAATTGCTCAAACATGCGGTATGCGGCGTATTCGCGCAGCAACAGTTCTTCGCCCTTGGCGTCGTTGCGCATGGGCAACACCAACTTGATCTCATTGAGGGTGTCTAACCCCTTTTCAGCCAATCCCTTTTTTTTGAATTTCAACTTTAACGGGGGAACCTCTGCGAATTTTAAACGGTATTTGCCCCTGATGCGGATTTCTACAACAAACGACTCACCCGTTTCATCTACCCTCAAGGCAGCTTTTTGATATTCAAAATCTTTCCTGTTGTTCATCAAGTAGGTCAGGTCCAAATCGATGGTCATCTGAGCTTTTTCTACCCGCGTAAGGTGCTCAAAAACGGAGGGCTTGTTTGTGGTATCCTGGCTTGAAGAACGGCTGGTTACCAACAGCAATACAAACAAGCAAATGAAATGGGGAAGATGACAGACGGTTCTCATAGTGTGATAAACGGAACTAAAGTTTCCAAAAACAACAACAAAGTAATGCTGCTACAAAGGACGGGTAAGGGCCTCAAAAAGTTGCAGCATCTCAGGTGTTTTACAGTTACTTAATCCACCGTGCCATTATATTGTTATCACCGCATGTAAAATGTACGCAAATTCCGCTTAACGCATGCTTTTTGTTCCACAACCGGTTGGTAATGGCATTTGCCATCACCAACCGGTTGTGGATGTTCGTACGGATGCCGCTTATGAAATTGTGTTAGCCAGCCAGAGTAGCAGGCTTTCAGGAAAAAACCAACTTTTTACCGCACAACCGTCACATCTCCGGTAAACTGTTCGACCTGCCCGTCTATAAACCGAACCTGCGCGTAGTACATGTACACGCCTGGCAGCGCCGGATCGCCCTTGATCTCGCCGTCCCAGCCGGCACTTTCATCGTTTGGTGCCAGCCCCTGTACCTCGTGTATCACCTGCCCCCAACGGTCGAACACCTGAAACAACAGGATTTCTTCCACGTCCGCACCGCCGTACACCGCAAACAGGTCATTGGGATAACCGGAATCGGGTCGGAATACATTGGGGAAAAACAATTGCCTGCCGTTTTCCACCACCACCATGCGTTCATCGGAAGCCGGACAATCGTTCGAATCCCGCACCGTGACCAGGTACTTGAACGTACGGGTGGGTTGATATGGACACCCCTCGCACAACATCGGCTGCAGTTCGGGCGGAAACACATTGGCTTTGACCAACCGCAAGGGGTCGTTTACATACTCTTTGCGCCACAACTCCAGGGTTTCGCCCAGGTGAATGGTCGTATCGGCCGTCAAATCCACCAGTAATTCGCCTGGCTCCGGTATGCTGATCATCGTATCCCAAAGGCAGCCGTCGCCAGCCAGAATGCGCAATTGGTAATCGCCCGCAAAAAGATAAGCAAACCCTTCCCGAAACGCGTAAGCACTCGAGTCCAATGCAAAACGGTACGGTCCATTGCCATTTTCCACGCCCAGAATGTAAATCGCGCCGTCGTTGCGGCCAAAACAAGACACCGGTACGAGGTCAAGCTCCGGCTCGTCGGGCAACTCTTGCGGGCCAACCCGAACGGTGTCGGTGCTGATGCAACCGTTTTCAATGTTGGTGACCACCAGTGCGTATCGACCCACCTCCGACACTTCCGGGGTGGTGGTGCCAGCGGAGATGATGGTTTGGGTGGAATCTGCCGTCCAAACATACACATAAGGTGCAGTTGGCGTAGCCTGCACCGCCAGTTCAATCGGTTGGCCGGTACAGGATAAGGACCGTGTGGTGTCTATATCCAATACCGGACGGGCGCTTTCGGGCAGCATGGTCACGGGCAAGGCTGCGGTACAGGGGGCATTCACTTCACAGGCGTTAGCTGCTTGCACGCAGAGGTTGCCCCCCTGACTGCCCCAGGTAACCACCACGAGGTTGCCCGCCGGTGCCGCTACGGCCACCGGCACAGAGTCGCCGTTGACCAGCGTACCGGGAGGGCCGTCCCAAATGTATGCGCCGGCACCGAACACGGGCTGTACATAGTACTCCAGCACCGAACCCGAACACACCTCGTCTGGACCGGAGATGTCTCCGGCGTCTTCCAGGGCAGGTTCATAAACGGCGTTGTTTGGCGTCACTTCTATGCTGAATTCACACAAATCGCCCGCATAACCGTCCACCAGCAAAAAATAACTGGAACCCGGATACAGTGAAGCCGACACCGAAACAGGTTTGTTGGCGCCGCCCATTTCGCCTTTTTCACAGTCTAAAGGCGGTTTGGTGCAGTCGCCATACAAAGCAATTTGCACCCCGTCGCCAAACAGGCAATTGATGGGTTTGGCCGTAAACGTGGCAAACGTATCGCCGGCAATGAAGCCGATCCACTGACCGTTTTCATAGGTACCGCAGAAATCTACGGCTACACCCGATGGATAGCCGATGGTAGAACCAACGTATCCGTCAAAATTGCAAAATATGCACGCCACATCGCAACCGATGGCTGGTCCGGCGTTGCCTGCGCAGGCTTTGGGAATCTGTGCAAACGTGAAGGCTGTCGGGATGGCCGAAAGCAGGAAAAGGAAGATTGATCGCATGGATTATTTATTTGATTACGGTTAACTTGGCCACTTCCGCAGCGCCATTGTCTGCGTTTTCGAGGCGAACAAAATAAGGCCCGGCGGGCAGGGAATTGACCTGAAGGTAAAACAGGTTGTTGCCCGCGTTCATGCGCACGCTGTGGGTCGACACCAAACGGCCGCCAAGGCTGTGCAGGCTGAGCAGGGCGTTGAAACTGGAGTCGCTCTGGAAGGCCACTTCGGTGCGGGTGGTAGCCGGGTTGGGCGACAAGCGCAGCGCCGAACGCCGGGTGGGCGTGTCCCATACGCTTGTGGTACCAAAATAGCAGTCTGGCGATACGATAAACTTGCTGTTCACGAGGGGCAATTTGTTGTATCCGTCAAACAGTGTTTGTTCGAGCGCATTGTTGTCGGCCCCCAGCCAGTCTTGCAAAATGGTGGTGAATACCTGGCGGTAATCGTGCTGCATGCCTTGCAACTGGTTGTCGCCACTGAGGTTAGACAAGTCCACATTGGTGCCGGTAACCCCGCCTTCGCAGCCTTTGCCGAACAGGAATACGGGTGCCAGGGTGCCGTGGTCTGTACCGGCCGATCCGTTTTCGCGGGCGCAACGGCCAAACTCGGAAAAGGTGCAGGCCATCACCTGGTCGGCCAGCCCGAGTCCGTCCAGGTCGTTGAAGAATGCCTGAACGGAATCGCTCAGGTTTTTGAGCAGGGCGGCGTGGCCGCCGTCGAGCACCGTGCCTTCGGGGGGCACCTGGGAGCCGTGGGTGTCAAAACCGCCCATGGAGCACAGGTACATTTTGGTTTTGCAACCGCCGCTCATGAGCCGGGCGATGGTTTTGAGCTGGTTGGCCAAGCCTGTTTGCGGATAATTGCCCACGCTGTTGGTGCCGGCATTAAACGTGGCGCTGATGCGCACCGAGTACTCATCAACCGCTTTTTCCACGCCCATGATGTAGTCCAGCTCGTCGCCATATTCAGAATCGGGCGTCAGGGGGATGGGCGCGCCGCCGATGGTTTGCACCAGCGAATAGAATCCCGCAGGATCTTGACCGTACAGGGTCAGGCCATTTTGGTGCTCCGTGTCGGTGTGAA
Organism: Saprospiraceae bacterium; assembly: GCA_049317805.1. Taxonomy (GTDB): domain Bacteria; phylum Bacteroidota; class Bacteroidia; order Chitinophagales; family Saprospiraceae; genus M3007. Next base: position 8,212 of record JBMOHO010000075.1, on the reverse strand, counting down.
ACCCGAGGGAAGGGTAGGGGTCGCCAATCTGAATGCCCAAGGGATCGGGCATGTCGGAGGTGGGTGAACCTTTTACATCCGGATACATGGCCTGAAGGGCGCGGCCCATCCACCCGGTTTTGATGTTGAAGTTGGCCGGGGTGCCGTCGCCGCCCGACAGCCACAGGTCGGCACCTTTAAAGTGCGACTGGTTGAGGTTTTCGTACCCTACCCCTTGCACCACGTTTACCCAGCCTTTGTCGTACAGGCTTTTGACGCCTTTCATCACCGGATGCAGGCCTACGCGGTTGAGGGTGGGCATGTTGGTGTCGAGCGTGATGTATTTTTCCGGCCCGGTGTCCGGTATTTTTATTTCGGGGCGCAAGTTGGCATAAGCGTCGTATTGCGCAATGGGTACTATGGTGTTGAGGCCGTCGTTGCCGCCTTTGAGTTGAATGAGCACCAGTACGCGGTCTTCCACGCCATCGCAATTGGCCAGCATGCGGGCTAAATTGCGGTTGGCAAAAGGCGTCATGGCAAAACCGTTCACGGCAAATGAAGTGACGCCGGCGGCCGGGAATATTTTGAGAAAGTTTCTGCGCTTCATGATTAGTTTTGAGTAATTAGTTTTGAGTTTAGAGTAATGAGTTTAGAGTTTAGAGTTTAGGGTAACGAGTATTGAGTGCTGAATTTTGATCACAAAAACCAAAAGCAGCGCCACCAACTCAAAACTCATCACTCAAAACTCAAAACTCAAAAAACCTGGTATTCCGGCGCGTACAGCACAGCATTGAGCAGCCGACCCAGCGGGATTTTCACTTCGCTGTCGTCGCCGGAGCTGAGGTAATTTTGCCATTCATAGTTCCAGTCGGCCGGAGGCAGCATGTCTAAGAAAATGGTGTCTCGGAAATACGCCATGCGCTCGGCGTCAGGTTCTTCCGGAAAGAGGTATTGAACCAATTCCTGCACCAGCAGGTTGGAGTCCGACGGGTCGCTGATCACTCCGCTGTCGCGCACCCAGGCGGCCATGTCCAGTTTGGTGCCGATGGAATCGCCGCCGCCAGGCCCCCAGGCGTTGGTGCCGGTGAGCAGCACTTCGGGCAGTTTGTAACGGGAAATGATGGTGGCGGAGTTGAAAAACTGCCGGTTGAGACCCGGATCCTGAAAATAACCAGGGTATCCGGCCACGTCGGGCGGAAAAAAGAGCTCCATGCCCGCTCGCCCGAGGAGACGCTCAATAACGGTGCCATTCCAGAACGCCATGTAGTGATCCTGGTTGGCCGAAACCGGGTCGGGTATGGGCAGGCTGAAAAAGGAGAACGCCTGCAAGGATAAATCGAGCGGCGATTTGATGAGCGCTCCGATGAATTCATCGTCGGCGGTGGCATCGTCGGCGTCGAAAAAGTGCTCGCTGCCAAGGAGTTGTCGCAGCACCGGCAGCACATCAAAGTTGTTGGTGAGGAGCGTTTGCGCCAGCGGTTCGATGACCTCGGCTTCGGCTTCGGTGCTGATGATGCGGGTGACAAAATACCGGTACAGGCGGCGGCACAGGTTTCGTGCCGTTTCCGGCTGAGCAAACACCATGTCTACCAGCGCATTCAGTTCACCAAACATGGCCGCTTCATCGCTGCCGGCAGGTTGAATGGAGGCGCCGGCAAAACGCGGACTAAAGGTTTTAGGCCCAAAATCGTGGCTTTGCGGATAGCCTTTGCCCGAAGGCAGGCTTGTGTCCGGATCGACATACTGCACCCGAAACGCATTGTTGAAGCCGGTGAGCACCCGGGCCGCTTCCACAATGTCGTCTTCCGTATACGTGGTGTAGTCGCCTGGCCCGGCGGCGTCTCCTCGGCCAATGGTGTGCAGCTCGAAAAATTCGCGGGCAAAGTTTTCGTTGGGGTTGTTGACGTAGTTCTGGTTGTTGTCGATGTACCGCAACATGCAATTGTCGGTAACAATCTTGGTCACCATCGATTTAAAATTGCCCAATGCGCCCCAGCGCAGGAGCATGAGGTGGTCGTGGTATTCCATGCTGGAGCCGCTATCGGCGGCCACGCACAGGAATTGGTGCCAGAAGAGTTCCATGCGGTGGCCAATCCCCTCGTCGAGCAAAGCCTCGTTGGTCCACCAGGCCATGACATACCGGCGGAGCAGGTCGTCGTCGGCCGGCAAAGGCGTATTGGGTGGTTCAGGCGGGTTGATCCAGGTGGAAGGAGAAGCGCCGGGAGAAGCGGCAAACACCGGTTCGGGGAGGGAGAGGTTGCGTTGGACGAGCAGGTCGTCTAAGGCGGCGGCGGCAGAGAGAGCGGCCAATTGGTCTACCCGGGCGCGGGTGTATTGAAACGAGGTGCGGCGCAACAAATGCGCGGCACGCCGGCGACCCAGGGTTCCGGGCATCGGATTCAAAGAAGCCATACGGCAGAAGGCGGTTGGTGAAAAATCGGTTTATGAACCCGGCGCAGCGTTCGGTACTCGGTAGGAATTTAAGGGCTGGGATGTCAGATGCTCGCATGGCGCGAGCGCTGCGTGGGTGTTAAGGATTAAAAAAAGTCTCCTTCGAACGCAGGAGCAGTTGAAAAAATTGAGTGCAAAATGTTAAAGTTTCGAAATTAGCCCTCGTGGGTTAGGCCACGACACGTATTGTATACAGGCGCTGTATGTCAGATCAGTTCGCATTGTTATTTATGCACCGGGTTTGCCAAACAAGTTAATTTTTTAATCCAGCATCCTGTGTTATTTTAAAATGAATTAACTTTGCCTTCGCTTTTCAACCAACTAAACAAACTGCTCAACTTATGAAAAAAAATTGGACTATTCAATTTAGTGGCGTTTTTGCCATGATCTTGTTCTTTGGCACAGCATCCCTACAAGCGCAAATTGTGGGTGGTGGCGCTCAAAACGACGAATTCTTGGTGGAATTGGTCGGTGCAGGCGGTCTGACGCTGACTTTCGACCAGGCTTCGCCTTGCCAGATTCTCGGCCCTACCTGGGGTGGCGACGTACTCACCACCATCACCGGCGATGTGGTTTGGGGTTATGACGGCCCGGGCGGCGCCACAGTCGACTCGTTTCTTTGCGACACGGTATTGAACGACTACACCGGCAAAATCCTTGTGGTTCGCCGTGGTACTTGCGCCATCAGCAACAAAACCTACTGGGCACAAAAGGCAGGTGCCATTGCCGTCATCGTACTCAACAACGTAGCCAACCCGAATGACTGCGTGTTGCCTAACCCTGGCGCTGGCCCAACTGCTGCGCAAGTGACCATTCCTACAGTAAACACCGCTCAAGTAGCTGCCAACCAGATTCGGTCGCTGTTAAACGCCGGTCCGGTATCGGGGTCGTTCTTAGTGGCTCCATTCGGCCCGCGCGACATCAAGCAGGTTAACCCATTCTACACCCCGCTAAGCGTTCAAACCCCGCTTACGCAAATTTACAGCGATACTTTCGGTTTTGCAACCAGCGTACTCAACACCGGTACGGAAACAGCTACCAACGTGAAAGTGGTGGCCCAGGTGCAAACGGAAGCAGGCGCAGTGCTTTATTCTGATACGGTAACCATCCTGTCCATAGCAGTAGGCGATACGGTCAGAACTACTGATGCCAGCAATGATGTGGTTGGCAATTTTGGCCTCTTTGTACCTACTCAAGCCAATGGCATCGTGGTAGGCAACTACAACATCGTGTACAACATTACAACTGACGGTAACGACGCTCGTCCAACCGATAACAACTCTACCGCCCGGTTTATCGTCACGGAAACGCTTTTTGCCAAGGAAATCGACATCGTACAGGCCTCGCGTCCAGGTACCTTGCCCGACAAGTGGAGCTGGGGCAACGTCTACACCATGTCGCCGGCTACTTTTGACACATTCGAGGCCCGCAGCATTGTGTTTACGTATGCTTGCAACGCCGCACCTGATCCGCAGCCAAACGAAATTGCTGCCAGCTTGACGCTTTTCCGCTTCAATGACGACATCCTTTCGGATTTCAGCAACTTCAATCCGACCATGTTCCCACCAGAATCTGGTGCCACGTTTGCCGGCTTCGGCATTTTCCAGGCGCCTACGGATGCCGTGAACTACCAGTTGCACAGCGTTCCATTGCTTGATTTCAACACGGGAAATGACTTTGTGCCCCTCGACCCAGGCGCACGTTATTTGGCGACTGTAACCTACGAGAAGCCGTACAACACCGTTTTCCAGGCGTATGGCAACGAGGCTACCCTGCCCGGCGTAAGCGACCTGCTTTACCTGACCGCATGGTCTGGCGGCTTTATCGGCGACCCAGATCCGTTGATCCGTTTGAACATCTATTTGTCTACTACGACAGACAACAAGGTACTTCCGTCAAACTCCATGCGCATCATGCCTAACCCGGTTTTTGACAACCTGACCCTGCAATTTGACTTCGAGCAGAACACGCCAGCTACCATTACACTGGCTGCCCTCGACGGCCGCGTCATCACCATCGATGACCGTCCCTCAGGTGTGCAAAATGATCAGTTGCAGTACAGCGTAGCACACTTGGCTGCCGGCACGTACATCGCACGCGTTGCTACAGCTGAAGGTACTTTGACCAAGAAGTTTGTAGTAGTGAAGTAATCAGTAACTTTACTGCACCATTAATAAGCGGGGGCTTAACCATTGAAAGATGGTTAAGCCCCTTGTTTTTTACACCCATGTCGGGTTCAGCACTTAAAACGACGCTTCTTCTTTCCGTTCCTCGATGGCTTTTAGAATTTGATGCGCCACCTTGAGCGCCCGAAAACCGTCTTCCAGGCTGACAATGGGCGTGGTGTCGTTCACGATGGATTCATGAAAGGTTTCCAATTCCCGCTGGATGGCATTGACCGGCTCCGATTCCGGCATTTGAAGGTGCAGCCATTTTTTTCCCTTGTGGGTGTCAAATTCCATCAACTGATCCTGCGGCGGCAGGTTGGGTGCCGCTTGTTCGAATAACCGAACGATCTGGACGTTTTTGTCCAGAAAATCGAGGCTCAAATAATGATCGGGCTGGAAAAGCCTCATTTTGCGCATTTGTTTCATGGAAATGCGGCTGGCCGTGAGGTTGGCCACTGCGCCGTTGGCAAACTCCAGGCGCACATTGGCAATGTCGGGCGTATCGCTCAATACAGCCACCCCGCTGGCGCTTAGTTTCTTGAGGTCGGCCTTGACCAGGTGCAGCACCAAATCCAGGTCGTGGATCATCAGATCCAAAATCACCGACACTTCTGTGCCCCGAGGCTGAAATACCGACAACCGGTGGCTTTCAATGAACATGGGGTTTAATTCCATGCCCTGCAAGGCCGTAAACGCGGGGTTAAAGCGTTCCACGTGTCCCACTTGCACTTTCAAACCCGTTTTTTGAGCTAAGGCCAACAATTTCTTTCCCTCAGCTAAAGTTTCCGTAACTGGTTTTTCAATAAATACGTGTTTACCGGCCAATAAAGCCCGTCGGGCAAGGTCGTAGTGGGCTGGGGTAGGGGTCACGATGTCCACGGCGTCTACGGCATTCAGGAGTTCATCCACCGTTTCAAAACGATGGGCACCATACTGTTCAGCCGCCTGTTTGGCCTGTGCGTCGTTGACGTCGTAAAACCCGGCCAGCTCCCAACAGGAGGTAGCCAGAATGCATTTCAGGTGAATTTTGCCAAGGTGGCCGGTGCCAAGTAAGCCTATTCTCATGCTTAGTTTTGAGTTCTGAGTTTAGAGTTCTGAGTTTAGAGTTCTGAGTTTAGAGTTCTGAGTTTTGAGTTTAGAGTTTAGAGTTTTGAGTGCCGAAATGTAGTTATTTAAGAGTTGTCATTAACTCAAACTTTGTCAACTATTTTCGGGTAAATCCGAAATCGCAAATCTGAAATCGCAAATCCGAAATCCCAAATCGCTTATCTTCGCCGCATGCAAAAGATACTCGTCGCCAACCGGGGGGAAATCGCCCTGCGCGTCATGCGCACAGCCCATCGCATGGGCATCAAAACCGTAGCTGTGTTTTCGGAAGCCGACCGCCAGTCGCCTCATGTGCGTTTTGCCGACGAAGCGGTGTGCATTGGCCCGCCACCTTCGGCCCAGAGTTATTTGCGCGCCGACAAGATTGTCGAGGCCGCTTTGGCTACAGGCGCTCAGGGTATCCATCCGGGTTACGGATTTTTGAGCGAAAACGCGCATTTTGCCCAAATGGTGGAAGCCGCGGGCATCACCTTCATCGGCCCCAGCCCATACAGCATTGAGATCATGGGCAGCAAATTGGCGGCCAAAGAAGCGGTCAAAAAATTCAACGTGCCCATGGTGCCGGGTATCGATGAAGCCGTAACGGACGTAGCCATCGCCAAAAAAATTGCTGCCGAGGTAGGCTATCCGGTACTCATCAAAGCCTCTGCGGGCGGCGGCGGCAAGGGCATGCGGGTGGTGGAAAGCGAAGCAGAGTTGCAGGAACAGATGGAACGCGCCATATCAGAAGCCACGTCGGCGTTTGGCGACGGCTCGGTGTTCGTCGAAAAATACGTGCTCTCCCCCCGACACATCGAAGTGCAAGTCATCGCCGACACCCACGGCAACACCCTGTACCTGTTTGAACGCGAGTGCTCTATACAGCGCAGACACCAAAAAGTGGTGGAAGAAGCGCCCAGTGCCATCCTGACGCCCGACCTGCGCAAGGCCATGGGCGAAGCAGCCGTCCGCGTAGCCCAGGCAGCCAATTACGTAGGCACCGGCACGGTCGAGTTTCTGGTGGACGCCCACCTGAATTTTTATTTCCTGGAAATGAATACCCGCCTTCAGGTGGAACACCCGGTGACGGAAATGATTACCGGCCTGGACCTGGTGGAACTGCAAATACGCGTGGCCCGCGGCGAAAAACTGCCCATTACTCAAGATGAACTCCGCATACACGGACACGCCATGGAGCTGCGCGTGTACGCCGAAGACCCGCTCAACAACTTCCTGCCCTCGGTGGGCAAGCTGGAGCGCTACCGGCCGGCCAAAGGCCTGAACATCCGGGTAGACGATGGTTTTGTGGAAGGCATGGACGTGCCCATTTATTACGACCCCATGCTGGCCAAATTAGTGACCTGGGGACAAAACCGCGCCGAAGCCATCCAACGCATGCGGGAGGCCATTGCCGAGTTTGAAGTGCAAGGTGTGCAAACCACCCTGCCTTTTGGCCGATTTGTCATGGACCATGAAAATTTTATTTCGGCAAATTTTGACACCGGTTTCGTGGCCAAACATTACACACCGGATAAACTGCATGCCGGAGAAAAAGCCGAAGCCGAAGTGGCCGCCCTGATGGCATTGCAGCAACATCTGCTGGAAGGGAAGCAACTGCGTCCGGTGGCATCCACTGCCTCCAACTGGAAAAAGCGTATTTAGCGCCTGTTCGGGAATTTGTTTGCCGAGTCGCCCTTTTGGGGGCATGATGCCGTCCGTTTTGTCCATAAAAATCCCGATACGTTGTCCGATTTACCCTTCAAGCCGCAAATCCTGAGCGATGAGTTCAAGCACGCCCTCGATGTGTTGGAAAACACACCGAAGAGCCTGTTCATCACCGGGCGCGCCGGTACGGGCAAAAGCACCTTGTTGCAACTCTTCCGCAACACCACCCGCAAAAAAGTGGCTGTGCTGGCACCCACGGGCGTGGCGGCGCTGAACGTACAGGGACAGACCATTCACTCGTTTTTCGGATTCCCGCCCCGCATCATCACGCCCGAACATTCTGGCAAAAAAACAAGTCGGCGCGACCTGAAACGCCTGTACCAAAACCTGCAAGTGCTGATCATAGACGAGGTGTCTATGGTGCGGGCCGACATGCTCGACGGCATCGACCTTTTCCTGCGGGTCAACCGCGAAAACAACCAACCTTTTGGCGGCGTGCAGGTGGTGTTGTTTGGCGACTTGTTTCAACTGCCGCCGGTGGTGACCAGGGATCCGGTGGAGTCCATCTTTTTTCAGGATTACTACACCACCCCGTATTTTTTTTCTGCAAAATTGTTTGGGGAAGCACAACTGGAACTGGACATGCTGGAGTTGCGCAAGGTGTATCGACAGGAATCGAGGCATTTTTTGCGGCTGCTGGAAGCGGTGCGCATCAATGAACTGGATCACGACGACCTGTCGGAACTGAACGAACGTTGCAACCCCGGTTTTGTGCCCCATGAACCGGGTTACATCACCCTTTGCGCGCGCAATGCCACGGCCGACCGAATCAACCAAATGGCGTTATCGGAACTCACCGGGCG
>JBMOHO010000074.1:0-13304 GCA_049317805.1 Saprospiraceae bacterium | reverse complement strand
GTCGCCCTGCTCCCCGTGGTCGCCCCCGCCCGTGGTCGCCCCCGCCCGTGGTCGCCCCCGCCCGTGGTCGCCCGCCCGTGGTCGCCCCCCATTCATGGCATCACCCACCAACAAATAAACCAAAGAACAAATAATCAAATCAACAAATAATCAAATCAACCAATCAGGCAGCCGAAATCCACGTTCTTGCGTCACCTTTGCATCAAGCAAATTCCACTATGGCTTACATGCGACTTTTTTCCGGCTGCCTCTTCTTTTTATTTGCGCTGCATACCCAGGCGCAGATCACTGGCGGCCAGCACGTGTTTCAGTTTTTGCGCCTCTCCCCGTCAGCGCGCATCACGGCACTGGGCGGCTCCCAGATAGCCGTACAAGACGATGATCCCGGGTTCGCCGCGCTCAATCCGGCCGCCCTCAACCCCGCTATGGCAGGGCAAGTCACCCTGCAACACAACCTGTACCTGAGCGACATACAGCACGGCTACGCCGCATACGCCTGGCACATGCCCAAAATTGGCTTCACCGCGCACGGCGGCATCCAGTACATGGACTATGGAAGCATCCCGATGGCCGACGAGTTCGGCACGGTCGTCGGGGAAGTCAAAGCGTCCGAAACGGCGTTTGTCGTGGGTGCCGCCCGGCCCTTGAGCGATCGAATCACGCTGGGCATGAACCTTAGGTTTGCATTGTCGGCATTGGACAGCTACAAGTCCAACGCGTTGGCGGCCGACATCGGCGGCATGTACGCCGACACCGCGCGCCGTTTCACCATCGGGTTGGTGTGGCGCAACCTGGGTGTGCAAACCAATCCGTACAACGACACACGGGAAGATTTGCTGTCTGACCTGCAAGTCGGCTTCAGCAAACGCCTCAAACACCTGCCGTTCCGCTTTTCCGTGATTGCGCACCGGCTCAACGATTGGGATCTGCGGTACGATGACCCCAATGCACAAGACAACGACGTGATTTTGTTTGGTGGAGAAGCCGACACCAACAATGGCAACCCGGCCATCGATAATTTTTTCAGGCACTTCATCTTTAACGGCGAATTCCTCTTCGGCCGCAACGACGGTTTCCGCTTGCGATTCGGGTACAACCACCTGCGCAAGCAGGAACTCAGCGTGAGCGGCTACCGAAGCCTGGCCGGTTTTTCCGGGGGCGTGGGCATCCGCACCAAAAAGATCCGCATCGACGCCGGGTATGGCGCATACCACCTCGCAGGAGGGGTTTTTCACATGGGGCTTGGTACGAACTTAAAGGAGATTTTTTAGTGGGTGTTTGGATTTTAGCTGAAAAGTAGTGTATCTTTGCGTTCGCTTTCGGAAACGCCATGTTAAATTGGCGTTTTCAGCATTGATTTTGAACGTTTTACATCCATTTTTACAGCAAAAAAAATATGCCTACCATTAACCAACTGGTGCGCAAAAGCCGCGAGAAAGTAGAGTACGCCAGCAAAAGCCGTGCGCTGAACGCCAGTCCGCAAAAACGCGGGGTATGCACACGTGTATACACCACCACACCAAAGAAGCCTAACTCAGCCCTCCGCAAGGTGGCTAAAGTGCGTTTGGTGAACGGGACGGAAGTGATCTGCTATATTCCGGGTGAAGGCCACAACCTGCAAGAGCACTCCATCGTGCTGGTGCGCGGTGGCCGCGTAAAAGACCTACCAGGCGTACGCTACACCATTGTGCGTGGCGCCCTGGACACCGCCGGTGTGAACAACCGCAAACAAAGCCGTAGCCGCTACGGCACCAAACGACCTAAAAAATAGCCTTTTAGTCTGTTAGTCTTTTAGTCGTTAGTCTTTTAGTCGGCCCTGCTTTAATGTTTACGAAATAATAAAAGCAGGCAGACTAACTGACTAACGACTAACAGACTAACGACTAACAGACTAAAAAGACTAACAGACTAACAGTAAACAAAATGCGTAAGCACAAACCGAAACCTCGAGTATTGGCCCCCGATCCACGTTATACCGACACGATGGTAACCCGTTTCGTGAATAACCTGATGTGGGAAGGCAAGAAGAGCGTTGCGTACACCATTTTTTACGATGCAATGGACATGGTAAAAACCCGCACGAACGAGGACGAGTTGCAAGTATGGAAAAAAGCGTTGAACAACGTAATGCCACAAGTAGAAGTGCGCAGCCGCCGTATCGGTGGCGCGACCTTCCAAATCCCGACCGAATTGCCGGCCAACCGGAAAATATCGATCGGCATGAAGTGGATGATCCGCTATGCACGCGCCCGAAGCGGTAAAGGGATGGCCGAAAAACTGGCAGCAGAAATCATTGCCGCCAGCAAAGGCGAAGGCAACGCCGTGAAAAAACGCGAAGACACACACAAAATGGCGGAATCAAACCGCGCTTTTGCCCACTTCCGCGCTTAATATTCTACCCTTCAATCAAATAAACGCAAAAACAACGTCATGGCAACGGACCTTAAGTTCAGACGAAACATTGGTATTGCCGCTCACATCGATGCCGGTAAAACAACCACTACCGAACGCATCCTCTACTACACCGGTGTAAACCACAAAATTGGTGAGGTGCACGAAGGCGCAGCTACCATGGACTGGATGGAGCAAGAGCAAGAGCGCGGTATCACCATCACTTCCGCCGCAACCAAATGCAAATGGAAGGTGGAAGATCAGGAGTTTGACTTTAACATCATTGATACTCCAGGTCACGTGGATTTTACCGTTGAGGTAAACCGCTCCCTGCGCGTACTCGACGGTCTCGTGTTCCTTTTTTCCGCTGTTGACGGTGTTGAACCGCAGTCAGAAACCAACTGGCGCCTGGCAGATAACTACAAGGTGCCCCGCATCGCTTTTGTCAATAAAATGGACCGCGCTGGCGCCGACTTTTTCTCCGTCATCAAGGACATGAAGGCCAAATTGGGTTCCAACGCCATCCCGCTTCAAGTACCTATCGGCGCAGAAGACCATTTTAAAGGCGTTGTAGACCTCGTGACAAATCAGGCCATCGTGTGGAATGAAACCGACCAGGGCATGACCTACGACGTTATTCCAATTCCGGAAGACCTCAAGGAAATCGTACAAGAAACCCGCCAGCAGCTCGTTGAAGAAATCGCTTCTTACGACGATAACCTGATGGAGAAATTCTTCGACGATCCCGATTCCATTACCGTTGAAGAAATGCGCCGCGCCCTGCGCCTGGCTGTATGCGATATGAAGATGACGCCCGTTATGTGCGGCTCTGCTTTCAAAAATAAAGGTGTACAAGCTTGCCTCGACGCCGTTTGCTACTACTTACCATCTCCGTTGGATATCGAAGCTGTAAAGGGCATTGATCCGAAAACTGAAGCAGAAGTATCGCGTAAGCCGTCTGTAGATGAGCCTTTTGCCGCACTGGCGTTCAAAATCGCAACCGACCCCTTCGTAGGCCGTTTGTGCTTCATCCGGGTTTACTCCGGACACCTTGACGCTGGCTCTTACGTCCTCAATACCCGTACCAACGACAAAGAACGCATCAGCCGCCTGTACCAGATGCACGCCAACAAGCAAAACCCGATTGACGGGGTAAGCGCCGGCGACATTGCTGCTGCCGTTGGCTTTAAAGACATCCGCACCGGCGATACCCTCAGTGATGTCAACAAGCCCATCGTACTCGAGAGCATGGTGTTCCCCGAACCGGTTATCGGTTTGGCCATCGAACCCAAAACGCAAAAAGACCTCGACAAATTAGGCATGGCCCTCAATAAGCTGGCCGAAGAAGACCCCACGTTCCGCGTGCGTTTCGACGATGAAACCAACCAGACGGTTATTTCCGGTATGGGTGAGTTGCACCTTGAAATCATCGTAGACCGCCTCCGCCGCGAGTTCAAGGTAGAGTGCAACCAGGGAGAACCCCAGGTAAACTACAAAGAGGCACTCACCACCAAAGTGCTCCACCGCGAACGCCTCAAAAAGCAAACGGGTGGTTCGGGTCTGTTCGCCGATATGGAATTTGAACTCGGCCCGGCCGACGAAGAGTTCCTCCAGAGCGAAGACTTCAAAAGCGGCAAGAAAAAACTCCAGTTCGTTTGGGGCATTGTCGGTGGTGCCATTGATAAAAACTACATGAAGCCCATCAACGACGGTTTCGTCCAGATGATGACCAACGGCATCCTCGCCGGATACAACATCGACTCCATGAAGGTTCGTGTGCTCGACGGCTCTATGCACGCAGTCGACTCCAAACCCATCGCTTTTGAACTTTGCGCCAAAGAAGGTTTCCGTGAAGCTGCTCCCAAATGCAAGCCGCAACTCATGGAACCCATCATGAAACTCGAGGTCATTACGCCAGAAGAATATGTGGGCCCGGTAATTGGCGACTTGAACCGCCGCCGCGGTATGCCCAAAGGCCAGGAAGGCCGCTTGGGTGGCGCTGTGGCCATCCATGCCGAAGTGCCGTTAGCCAAAATGTTTGGATACGTGACGGAACTGCGTACGCTTACGTCTGGTCGCGCTTCGTCTACCATGGAATTCAGCCACTTTGCCGCAGCGCCAGAATCAGTCGCCAAAGAAGTGATTGAAAAAGCGAAAAAAGGATAGTAGCCGGCACAACATGCCGCCTGAAGTGCAAAAGCCACCTCGAATTTGTTCGAGGTGGCTTTTTTTATGATAACCGCTGCATTAAGCGCCGGGGGCGTCTAAGACAAATACACATTGATCCGCTCGGCAATGGCCGGTAGGATAAAGGAGGGTTCCGCCAGGTGCGTATCCGGAAACAGCCAAAACTCGACCCGATCAAGCAATTCCGGAAAATCGCGCAGCATCATTGGGCGGTGCTCTGTTTCGTCAAGCGCAATGACCGCCTGTGCCCGTTCAAAATCCGCAGCGGTCAATTGTTCAGGAAAACGAACAGGCTCCGGAACAGGGATATTCAGGGTGGCTAAATAGGCGATTGTATGCGCCGATAAGGCGCCTGGGTTGCGCCCAGCCCAAGCTTCGAACCCGCGAGAATCTGCAGCGGTTGAGAGCCCACGCGCTCCGGCGAGGTGGTTGAAGTAAATTTCAGCGAACCGGCTGCGGTAGTAGTTGCCGGTACAGAGGAAAAGAACATTCATTACCTGAATTTCAACAGATTCAGCAAGTACTGTCCGTAGCCGCTTTTGATGTATTTGTGGCCCAGGGCTTCGAGTTGTTCGTCTCCGATGAAGCCCATTTCCCAGGCAACCTCTTCAATGCACCCGATCTTAAGCCCCTGGCGCTCCTCAATGGCCTGCACAAACTGCCCGGCCTGCATGAGCGATTCGTGGGTGCCAGTGTCCAACCAGGCAAATCCACGGCCCATCACACGCACTTCGAGCTTGCCGTGTTCCAGGTAATATTTGTTGACGTCGGTGATCTCATATTCGCCGCGTGGGCTTGGCTGCAGGTTACGAGCCACTTCCACCACAGAGTTGTCGTAGTAGTACAAGCCAGGAACAGCATAAAAGCTTTTGGGAGCCGCAGGTTTTTCCTCAATGCTGATGACCTTGCGGTCGGCACCAAATTCCACCACGCCATAGCGTTCGGGATCAGCCACCTGGTAAGCGAAAACGATGCCACCGCTGGGTTGGGTGCAGGTTTGCATCATGTCGCTGAGGCCGGCACCGTAAAAAATGTTGTCGCCAAGAATCAATGCCGCAGGGTCCGTACCGATAAACGGCGCCCCGAGCACAAAAGCCTGGGCCAGTCCGTTGGGTACATGTTGTTCCACGTATGAAAACGACAGGCCCAGCTCATGGCCGTCGCCCAACAAATGCTGAAACTTGGGTAAGTCTTGAGGGGTAGAAATAATCAGAATGTCCTTGATGCCAGAGAGCATAAGGGTCGACAAGGGATAATAAATCATGGGTTTGTCGTATACCGGCATGAGTTGTTTGCTGACAGCGAGGGTAAGTGGGTACAGTCGGGTGCCGAGACCGCCGGCGAGAATAATGCCTTTCATTTATAGTTGAGTAGTTGAGTAGTTGAGGTGTTGAGTAGTTTAGGTGTTGAGTGGTTTAGGTGTTGAGTGGTTTAGGTGTTGAGTGGGTCTGTGATTGGAAATTCATGGCAAATATAACCCGATATACAGTAGGGCAAAAAAAGTGCCTTTGTGGTTGGACAAAGGCACTTTTTTTGTTAAATAATTGTATCCTTATTGTTTTTGCGGCATAAACAGGAAAAAACAACCCTTACAAGGTGGCTTTTACCTCTTTGATGATGAAGGACTCAATGATGTCGCCCACTTTAATGTCATTAAAGTTTTTCACAGTCAAACCGCATTCGAGGCCGGCACGCACTTCTTTGGCGTCTTCCTTAAATCGTTTGAGCGAAGCGAGTTCCACTGTTTGGCCTTCATTGACCGGGTAGACAATGATGCCGTCGCGGACAATGCGGATGAAGTAGTTTCGGCTGATTTTGCCTTCTTGCACGTAACATCCGGCGACGGTGCCGATTTTGGAAATTTTGTACACCTCGCGGACTTCGACCTGGCCCATGATTTCTTCTTCCTTCGTGGGTTCGAGCAAGCCTTCCATGGCCAGCTTGATCTCTTCGATGGCTTCGTAAATGATGGAGTAGGTTTTAATTTCGACGCCTTCTTTTTCAGCCAGCTTGCGGGCCGACAACGAAGGACGCACCTGGAAGCCGATGATGATGGCGTCGGAAGCGGAAGCAAGCATGACGTCGGAGTCGACGATTTGGCCTACTGCCTTGTGTATCACGTTGACCTGGATGTTTTCCACAGAGAGTTTGATCAAGGAGTCGCTCAGGGCTTCTACAGAGCCGTCTACGTCGCCTTTTACAATCAGGTTCAGCTCTTTAAAGCTGCCGAGCGCCAGACGGCGTCCGATTTCATCCAGGCTGATGCGTTTGGTGGCGCGGGTGGCTTGTTCGCGGATGATCTGACCGCGTTTGGCGGCAATTTCTTTGGCTTCAGCCTCGGAAGCAGCCACCTTGATTTTTTCACCCGCTTGCGGCGCGCCGGGCAAACCCAGCACAAGCACCGGGGAAGCCGGGCCGGCCTCTTTCACTTTTTGGCCTCTTTCGTTGAACATGGCCTTTACGCGGCCGGCAAACTCGCCGGAGATCAGCGGATCGCCGTCGTGCAGGGTGCCGTTTTCCACCAGGATTTTGGTGACGTAGCCCCGCCCCTTGTCGAGCGATGCTTCCAGCACCGTACCGATAGCGCGGCGATCAGGATTGGCTTTCAGGTCGAGAATTTCGGCTTCCAGCAGCACTTTTTCCAGTAATTTATCAATATTCAGACCTGTTTTGGCTGAAATATCCTGGCTTTGGTACTTGCCGCCCCAATCTTCTACAAGCAGGTTCATCTGCGCCAGTTCGCCCTTGATGCGTTCCGGATCGGCGCCCGCTTTGTCTATTTTGTTGATTGCAAACACGAGGGGCACACCGGCTGCTTGCGCGTGGCTGATGGCCTCTTTGGTTTGGGGCATGATGTTGTCGTCGGCCGCTATGACAATGACGGCGATGTCGGTTACTTTGGCACCACGGGCACGCATGGCGGTAAAAGCTTCGTGACCAGGCGTATCGAGGAAGGTAACCTTACGGCCGTCTTCGGTGACCACTTCATAGGCACCTATGTGCTGTGTGATGCCACCGGCTTCTCCACTGGCTACATTGGCCGAGCGGATAAAGTCGAGCAACGAGGTTTTACCGTGGTCAACGTGACCCATGACTGTTACAATGGGTTGGCGTGGGCGCAGATCTTCTTCCAGATCGGCTTCTTCTTCTTCCACTTCCACCTGCTCTTCTGCGCTGATGAACTGCACTTCATAACCAAATTCGGAGGACACCACTTCGATGATCTCGGCGTCGAGGCGTTGGTTGATGGATACAAAGATGCCGAGTGTCATACACGCTTTGATGACGTCGGCCGGTTTGACGCTCATCAGAGAAGCCAGATCAGACACCGAGATGAACTCTGTGACCTGGAGTTTTTTTCCGCCGTCGATCAGCGCCTGCTCAGCCAGTTCGGCTTTTTCGCGCATGACATCGCGTTTGTCGCGGCGAATTTTCTGGCGTTTGCGGCTGGCACCAGCGCCCATGCGGGCAATGGTCTGGCGGATTTTATCTTCAATTTCCTTTTGAGAAACAGCCTGTGGTTCATCGCGGCGGGCTGTGCCACGCTTGTCGCCCTGGTTACCCGACATTGATTTTTGCAGCGCGTCGGCTGTGACGGGCTGCTGTGGTACTTTTTTGCGTTTGCGTTTGCGTTTTTCAAGCTCCGACGCATTGGCTGCGCCGCTGCCTGGAGTTGCGGTACCGGGTGTATTGGGGGTGCCCCTGTTGGGCCCTTGCGGATTGGGGCCGTTGCCTCGGTTCTGACCCTGGGGGTTGGGGCCGCTGCCTCGGTTTTGCCCTTGAGGGTTGGGGCCGCTGCCTCGGTTCTGCCCTTGGGGGTTAGGGCCGCTGCCTCGGTTCTGCCCTTGGGGGTTAGGGCCGCTGCCTCGGTTCTGCCCTTGGGGGTTGGGGCCGCTGCCGCTCCGATTGGCATTTTGCGGATTGCCGCTGCCTTGTTGGTTGCCGCCGCGTTGTTTGTTGCGGTCGTCGCGTTTATTGCCTCCGCCACGAGGATCCGATTTTTTCTGCTCGTCCAGGTTGATGCGGCCCAACACCTTCAAACCGCGAAGCTGTGGTGAGTCGGCGCGGTACATTTCCGGCTCGGCGGGTTTGGCATCTGCGGGCACGAGCGGTGGGGCGGGTGTTTCTACCGGAGGATTTTTTTGTGGCGGCGAGGCGGGCTCTGCCGTTTTGGCTTCCGGTTTGGGGAGCGCGGGTTGAACAGGAGCTGCAGGAGTTGGCAGTTCCGGTTTTTTCTGTTCTGGTCGCCGCTCTTCTTTAGGTCTTTCAGGCCTTCTTTCCTCTGAGGGTTTAGGGGGCTGGGGTTCCGGCGCAGGGGTATTTTTGACGGGTGGCGCAGGGGGTTTGGGGGCAGGCTTCGGTGGATTGAGGTCTATTTTGCCCAATACTTTCAAGCCGGGTGCCCGGTGCTGTGGCTCACGCTGAACCGGTTCCGGTTCGGATTGTGGCGCAGCATGCCTAACGCCCTCTTCTGTGGGAGGAGGGGACGTGACCTGACGCGGCTCAGCTGGCGCCATTTCGGCGGGGCCATTGACTTTGGGGGAAGGTAAGACAGCAGCTGCCAGCGCGGGCGTGTCCTTCTTTGGAGCAGAAGGGCGCAGCAGCTTATCTGCTTCCTGTTTGATAGCCATTTCTTTCTGAAACTCTTTCTGCAGGAGTGCATACATCTCGTCGGACACGTCGGCATTGGGCTTTTCTTCTATGGAAGTAAAGCCTTGGGAATGCAGCGTCTCGACGATGGTGTGCAAACCAACGTTGAATGTTTTGGCTACCTTAATGAGTTTATATGCCATGCAGTATTTTTGCCTGCTGTTGTTGAGGCGCAAAGATACGATAAAAAAACGGTGCGTGCCGGGCTATACCCAACATCAGTTTTCTCCATCGAATTCTGAAGCCAAAATATTCAGGACGTTTTGAATAGTTTCTTCTTCGAGGTCGGTGCGGCGCACCAACTCGTCGAGATTAAGTTCGAGTACTTGTCGAGCAGTATCACAACCGATGCTTTTGAGGGCGTCAATGACCCAGGCGTCGAGTTCGTCGGAGAACTCTTCGAGATCCACGTCATCAATCTCAAACTCTTGCTGGTTGTTGCGGAACACGTCGATTTCGTATCCGGTCAGTTTAGACGCGAGTTTGATGTTGGAGCCACTTTTACCGATGGCGAGGCTCACCTGATCGGCCTCGAGGTAAACCGAGGCGTGCAGTTTTTCAGCGTTCAGGTCGATGCGATCGATTTTGGCCGGCGTGAGGCTGCGGGTAAGGAACAACTGGATGTTGTTGGTGAAGTTGATGATGTCGATGTTTTCGTTGCGGAGTTCGCGCACGATGCCGTGGATGCGGCTGCCTTTCATGCCTACACAGGCACCTACGGGGTCAATGCGGTCGTCGTGGCTTTCTACAGCCACTTTGGCGCGTTCGCCCGGCAGGCGGACGATGTGTTTGATTTCGATGATGCCGTCTTCAATTTCAGGCACTTCCGCTTCGAGCAGTTTGGCGAGGAACTGGGGGTCGGTACGGCTAAGCATGATATAAGGCATGTTGTTGCGCATTTCGACGCGGCGGATGATGCCGCGCACCATATCGCCTTTGCGGTAGTAATCGCCTTTAATCATTTCGGTGCGGGGGAGCACCAATTC
The DNA here is from genome assembly GCA_049317805.1 of Saprospiraceae bacterium. Lineage (GTDB taxonomy): Bacteria > Bacteroidota > Bacteroidia > Chitinophagales > Saprospiraceae > M3007. The sequence continues at coordinate 3,090 of JBMOHO010000074.1, read as the reverse complement.
GTTTCCAGTGGCGTCGTCGAGGACAAGCAGTTCTTTCTTCATGATCTGGCCGACCTCGCCGGTGATCACATCGCCCACGCGGTCGGTGTATTTGCGGTAAATTTCGTCTTTTTCCAGCTCCATGATGCGCGACACCAGTGTTTGGCGGGCGGCCATGATGGCGCGGCGGCCAAACTCCTCAATTTCGAGTTGTTCGTAGCATTCATCGCCGTCAGACAGGCTTTGATCAATGGAGTGTGCTTCTGAGACGCTGATTTGTGCTTGCTCATCGGTCACCTCTCCGTCGGGCACCACGCTGCGCACGCGCCAGATTTCGAGGTCACCCTTATTGGTATTGACGATGACGTCAAAGTTTTCATCGGAACCGTATTTTTTGCGGATCAGCGTCCGGAATACGTCTTCCAACACGCGCACCATGGTAGGGCGGTCAATGTTGGTACCCGATTTGAATTCGGTGAATACTTCAACTAAGTTTATCATTGCTGATGTGTTGGTTGGCTGATGTGTTTCCCTGAAAAGGGCTTATTTAAAAGCGATTTTGACCAGGGCTTTTTCGATTTTGTCGTAAGGAATGGTGACTTCAGTGTTGACGGTTATTTTCTTTTTGCCTTCTTTTTCGATGTGGGTCGTCAAAAGGGTGATGTGTTGTTCGTCGGTTTTAAGCAAGACGCCGAGGTGTTTTTCGTCGTCGGTGGTTTGTACCTGAAGGGTGCGGCCGATGTTGCGCCCGTACTGCCTTGGAAACTTTAGCGGGCGGGTAATGCCGGGGCTGCTGACCTCCAGCACGTACTTGTCGCCCAGCCAGTTGTGGGTATCCAAATGACTTTCCAGGAAACGGCTGATTCCCTTGCACTTGTCGAAGCTGATGCCGGTGTCGCTGTCGACAAATACGAGGAGCCGATTGACAGGGTTGAGTTCAACATCCACCGTGAAACAATCGGCATACGCTTCGTCGTCGGCGTATTTTTGTTCCAACAGTTGGGCAATGCGGGCGGTGAGTTCCATTTTGGGTATAAAAAAGAGGGAACTTTTGGTTCCCTCTTCGTGATGATGTATCCGTAAAGTGGGGCAAAGATACGACAAGGTTGGGAGATTTGCAACAGCCCTGTCACGTCGGGAGAAAAATGCCCTCCGCATCTTCCAAACAGGACGACGCGGAGGGCATTTTTCTCCCGACGTGACAGGTCAATACCGGTAATCCACCGTAACCCCGCCACACTTCAGCGCGTGGTCTTCCACCGTGTATCGTTTGTTTGCCGGGGCCAGCACCAGCACCCGCACGCCATCGGGCGGAATGGCAAAACGGAAGTCCCCCCGAACACCCTTGCCGAGGAAGCTGCGGCTTGCGGTGTCGTATACGTCTACGCGTTTGGTGCCGAGGTTAATTTGTACCAATTTCTCCACCTCATGCGGATTGAAATACAAATAGGTGGGAAAAGCCGCGTCGCAGCGGTAAAAGTCGGTGGCGCGGCAGTCGATTTGCAGGATTTCCGGCACATCGGTGGCTTGAATGACGCCACCGAACAAGCCGACGTGCCCGCTCCCATATACCGAAAACATGCTCTGCGGCGGATTGCCCGGGGCCCACTGGGGGCCGTCGCCCTGAGCAAACGGCGTAATGCCTTTGTATTGCGGGTAGCCCGACGACTTGATGATGCCTTCGTAGGCAATGACGTTTTTGGTGATGCCCTTATGTTGCGGGATGGCCTGCAGGGAATCGGGCATGTCGTACGGATAACAGAAACGGGCTGCGTTGGACGCGTGGAGCGCCCATTTGCCCACGGCGCGGGCGTAGCGCTGGTCGTAGCGCACCATGGCCGACAGGGGCATCATGAGGTCGAACGTATTCATCAGAAAGCCATAGCCTCCGTTGTCAACAGTGCTGCCCACCATGCCGCTCACATCGTACCCGCCCCAGTTGTCGTTGAGCACCCCCCAACCCTGGCGGCCCACGGCGGTGCCGTCGAACGTCCAGTTGAGAAAACGCTGGACGTCGTAATCGGTACCGACTTCTTCGTTCATGCGTGCGCCCACGTAGGCTGCAAGGGGCATCATGGCCTCGTAGAAACGGTTTTCTTTTTGGCTGTACAACACATTCAGGGCGTTTTTGGCGGCCTGGAGGTACTTGTCGTCACCATATTTGACCCAGGCGGAATAAAGGATGAAGGCGTACCCGCCAGCCACGTCCTCTTGTGCCGGAATGTGGTTTTGGCCCGGCTTCATGGCCTGAAAGTTAAAGTAGGAATAACTGTAATTGTTGCCCAGGACGGAATCAGAGCGGCAAAACTGGTCGGCGATGCTGCGCTGGATCGCGTCGAAGCCCGCTTCCTGCGGGTAGAAATAGGCGACGCTGTAAAAAAGCACGTTGTTGTGCACCTCGTACCAGAAATCGTTGCCATAGCCGCCGCCTATATGGGCACCTTTATTGGTGAAGTTCATGATGACATTCCAGCCGTTGTCGCGGTTGTAATAGTTGCGCAGCATGTGCACGTAGTTGTGCCCGTCCTGATGGCGTTTGTCGATGCCCACTAATGTGGCGCTGAGTACGGCACCTGTGGCACCAAGGGCCTCGTGGTTTTCGCCGTGGTTAACGGCGGCGCCCATGCGCACATCGCCTATGGCCGTATAAAGGCCAAAGGTGGTTTCGGGGAAATTGCGCCCGGCGGAGTCAAGCCAGATCAGCGGCAGGTAATCGCCTTTTTGGGCAAAGTCAAACACATAACGGTCGAAATCAAGCGTGGTTTGTTTCCAGTCTTTGTATGCGTACGGCCTGGGGTGGTTGGGCATGTTGTCCACGCGGGCAAGGGCGCGTTGAGCGACGGGCGTGGTGGGCGTAGGCAGATCATGACGGCGCGCGCAGGCGGTCAGGAGGAGCAACAGGAAAAAGGGAAGTAGCCTCATATCGGATGGGTGTTGTCGGGCTTTCGGTGATGTCCCGAACAAACTGCTCAAGGCTTTCCTTCCTAATGCCGGTTGCACTGATGCGCAACTTGTGAACGCTGAAGGTACTGTGTTTAGAACATGTTCGGACATTTATTCCCCGAACAAGTGCTTAGGCTATTCTTTGGCCGCTGATGACGCGCAACAGAA
>JBMOHO010000073.1:0-13348 GCA_049317805.1 Saprospiraceae bacterium | reverse complement strand
ATCTGTGGTGAAATTAATCTTTAGGCACCGCCGCAGGCGGGTGCTAAACAGTTACAAATTTATAATTTTTTAAATAAAAAAAGTTTTATAAACCGCAAAAGCGCAAAACCGCAAAAGTTGTGAAAGGGCAGCACCGCTAAAACAAACTCAGCTGCTCGGCCCGTTTGCTCATGCGGTCCAGGTACTTTGCCACCTTTATCTTTTCTTTTGCGTTGGTACGCAAGGCAATCAACTTGGCTAATGCCACACTCAGGTAGTAGTCTTCAATGGGCTCGCCGGGCCGGGGCCGACGAGCATAGTCGCGCAAAGCCTCTGCACGCCGGATGCCGTCGGGAAATTCATAGGCGTCTTTCAACCACCGACGCAGGTTCCGTGCATAATGGTGTGTCGGCAACTGCAAAGCCATGTGGAGCTGCGTGGCCGTCACCACTTGCGTGCCGTGTTTGCTGACAATGATGTTAAGGTCCATCTGGTGTCCATTTATTTATCCACAAATGTAAAACAAGTTGTTGGTAAATTGCAAACATTTTTTGTTAAATTTTTGAGAAACAAAAAAACTTGGAAAAAAATTCAAACTCATTAGGAAAATTGATTTGCATACCCCTATCTTTGCGGGCGCTTTTGAGAAAGGGTTCTTCCAAATACAATTTGGGAAGCTTGTAAAGCGAATCACAATCATCAAATAAAGGTAATGAATCAAAAAATTCGCATAAAACTGCGTTCTTACGATTACAATCTGGTGGACAAGTCCACGGAGAAGATCGTGAAGACCGTGCGTGCGAGTGGTGCTGTAGTAACTGGCCCGATTCCGCTGCCGACCGAGAAGGAAATTTTTACCGTCCTGCGTTCACCGCACGTCAATAAAAAATCTCGGGAGCAGTTCCAGTTGCGCACCCACAAGCGCCTCATCGAAATTTACACGCCCACCCAAAAAACGGTGGACGCCCTCTCCAAACTGGAACTTCCAAGCGGGGTTGACATTCAGGTCAAACTCACTTAATCAAATCAGCTTACAAGTCGGCTAGTCTGCGGCTGCGGTCAAAGTGTCATCCTTTATGATAACTGATCCTGACGAAGCGGTTCCGGATAACGGAAAGACGCTTTTTTGCATATCCCTATCTGACTTCAGTACCTGCAAACAGAAACATTTAGTCGTTCAATAACATAAACCACAACACCGTGAACGGTCTGATTGGAAAAAAAATCGGGATGACCAGCGTTTTCGACAAGAACGGTAAAAACGTCGCTTGTACGATCATCGAAGCTGGCCCCTGCGTGGTGACGCAAGTCCTCATTGAAGATACCGACGGCTATGCTGCCCTGCAGCTGGCTTATGGCGAGCGGAAAGTGAAAAACACACCCGCTCCGCTGCTCGGTCACTTCGAAAAGGCAGGCACTGCACCCAAACATAAAGTACTTGAGTTCCGCAACATGAACCTGCCCAAAAAACTTGGCGAAATAGTAACCGTCTCCGAGATTTTTGCCGAAGGCGACGACGTCAATGTGACCGGCACCTCTAAAGGTAAAGGTTTTCAGGGTGTTGTTAAACGCCACGGTTTCGGTGGTATCATGCAGCAAACCCACGGCCAGCACAACCGCCTCCGGGCACCTGGTTCGCTTGGTAACTCTTCCTTCGCCGCTAAAGTAATGAAAGGCATGCGCATGGCCGGCCAAACTGGCAACGCCAACGTAAAAGTGCGCCGCCTTAAAGTACTCAAAGTGTTCCCCGATCAAAACCTTATCCTCGTAAAAGGAGCGGTACCGGGCCACAAGGGCGCTTACGTAGTGATCGAAAAATAAACGCGTTCGGTTTTTTAAACCCACAACTTGTTAACAACCATGCAACTGCAAGTATATAACACCAAGGGCGAAGCAACCGGCCGCACCGTCGAATTACCAGACGAGGTGTTCGGTATGGAACCGCATGAACACAGCGTTTGGCTCGATGTAAAGCGTTACCTCGCCGCTCAACGCCAAGGCACGCACAAATCAAAAGAACGGAGCGAAATGAGTGGTTCAACCCGCAAGCTCCACAAGCAAAAAGGTACCGGTGGCTCCCGTAAGGGCGACATCAACAACCCGCTGTACCGCGGTGGCGGCCGTGTATTCGGTCCACGCCCACGCAATTACGACATACAGGTGAACGCCAAAGTGCGCCGCCTGGCTCGCCGCAGCGCCCTTTCTGCTAAAGCAAAATCTGGTGACATTGTGGTGATCGAAGACTTTACGTTTGACACACCCAAAACCAGCGCTTTCCGCCAAATCCTCGAAGCACTGAACGTGGCCCACAAAAAGCCACTCACCGTGCTGCCCGCTTACGACCAAACAGTGTACCTGTCGTGCCGCAACCTGCCCAAAGCAGACATCACGCCGGCTAAGGACCTGAATACCTACCAAATTGTGCGCGCTGGCGCGCTTGTGTTGGCCGAAAGCGCCATCGAACCGATCACCGAAAATTGTGCATAACACGTCCTTCGGGGCGACCTAACATACAAGCACCATGGCTAAGACGATCCTGATCAAACCGATCATCACGGAAAAGGCCTCCAAGCTGTCCGACAAGCGCAACACCTATCTGTTTGTGGTGAACCGCAAGGTCAACAAAATTGAAATCAAAAACGCCGTTGAACAGCAGTACAACGTAACGGTGGACAGCGTGAACACGGCCATCATACCAGGGAAGCCAAAGTCGCGCAGCACCAAAACAGCCGTTGTTCGCGGCACCAAATCGGCATTCAAAAAGGCATACGTGACCCTCACCCCCGGTGAAGTCATCGATATCCTTGGCGCAGTCGAAGAATAAACACGATCATCCTCAACCGCTGTTCAACACCAGCACTGCATAAACAACCTGCATCATGGCAGTTAAGAAAATGAATCCCATTACACCCGGCTTGCGTTTCCGGGTAGCGATTCCGAGAGATGAGCTTACCAAAGGCGCAGCGCCGGAAAAGTCGCTCATCGCACCGATGAAGAGCACCGGTGGCCGCAACAACCAGGGCCACCGCACCATGCGCTATCGCGGCGGCGGCCACAAGCGCCGGTACAGGATTATTGATTTCAAACGCGACAAAGACGGTGTTCCTGCTACCGTTGCGTCTATACAATACGACCCCAACCGCACGGCGCACATTGCGCTGGTGGAATATCCCGATGGTGAAAAACGCTACATCCTGGCCCCCCGCGGGTTGGTTGTAGGCCAGGTTATCCAGTCAGGAAAAGGTGTCTTACCGGAAACAGGCAACTGCATGTACCTCTCCGATGTGCCACTCGGTGCCTTTTTGCACAACATCGAGCTGCACCCCGGTCAGGGAGGCGTCATGGCCCGCTCTGCAGGTACCGGTGCCCAGATGATGGGTAAGGAAGACCGCTACGCAGTGCTTCGTATGCCCTCGGGCGAGATGCGCCGCGTGCTGCTGACCTGCCGCGCCACCATTGGCACCATCGGCAACAACGACCACAGCCTCGAAGTAATGGGCAAAGCCGGTCGCAACCGCTGGAAAGGCGTACGTCCGCGTACCCGTCCAGTGGTGATGAACCCAGTCGATCACCCCATGGGTGGTGGCGAGGGCCGCGCAACCGGTGGTCACCCACGTACCCGCAAAGGTTTCAAAGCCAAAGGTGCCAAAACGCGCAGCAAGACCAAAGCGTCCAATGCACAAATCATCAGCCGCCGTAAAGGTTAATCCATTCTTCACCAGCGTTAAAACGACCACACAATATGCCTCGTTAGCTTAAAAAAGGCCCTTACATCCACCACTCCCTCCTGGAAAAGGTGGCCAAAGCCAAGCAAAGCAACAAAAAACAGGTAATCAAAACCTGGAGCCGGGCCTCGATGATCATTCCCGATATGGTGGGTGAAACCATCGCGGTGCACAACGGGAAAACTTTCATCCCCGTATTCGTTACTGAAAACATGGTCGGCCATAAACTCGGAGAATTTTCCCCGACCCGTACCTACAAAGGCCACGGAGGTAACCGTAAATAAGAAAGCATTATGGAAGCTGTCGCTAAACTGAAGAACTGTCCAATGTCGCCGCGCAAAATGCGCCTCGTGGTAGATAATATCCGTGGTCGCAATGTAGTCGACGCACTCGGCATCCTCAAATACACCAACAAAGAAGCCGCCGTATGGCTGGAAAAACTCCTCCTGTCGGCGATCAATAACTGGGAACAAAAATCAGATATGGTCGGCGCCGCCGACGACTACGACCTGTACATCAAAACAGCATTCGTAGACGGAGGCAGCATCATCTATCGATTCCTGCCGGCACCCCAGGGCCGTGCATATCGCGTCCGCAAACGCCGCAACCACGTCACCCTGATCGTGGCCAACCGCGTCGCCCTGGACAATGAAGTTCGTGAAGCGGTTAACGCATAACCGCCAAGCTATTTAAACCTGCACACTCAACATTATTCATAAATAATGGGTCAGAAAACAAATCCGATTGGTAACCGCCTGGGCATTATCCGCGGTTGGGATTCAAACTGGTTTGCCGATAAAGACTACGGTCTCAAGGTAGTAGAAGACGAAAGAATTCGCCAGTACTTGCGTGCCCGCCGCCCTAAAACCGCGTCCAACGATCCACGGGAACGCAACAAACCGATGCAAAACGGCATCAGCCGCATTGTGATCGAACGCACCCTCAAGCGGGTTACCGTCACCATCCACACCAGCCGCCCCGGCATCATCATCGGTAAAGGCGGTAAAGAAGTGGATCTGATCAAAGAAGAAATTAAGGTGCTGACGGGCAAAGACGTCCAGATCAACATCTTCGAGATCCGTAAACCCGAAATCGATGCCAACATCGTGGGCGAGCAGATCGCCAAGCAAATCGAAGCGCGGATCAACCACCGACGCGCCATCAAAGGCGCTGTGCAGGCCTCCATCCGGGCTGGCGCAGAAGGCATCAAGGTGCGCATCAGCGGCCGTCTCGGCGGTGCCGAAATGAGCCGTACCGAGGAATACAAAGATGGTCGTACGCCCTTGCACACATTCCGTGCAGACATCGACTACGCCTGGGTTGAAGCCCAAACCGTTTACGGTAAAATCGGCATCAAAGTGTGGATTTTCAAAGGCGAAGTGTTGACCAAGCGCGAACTGACGCCGTTTGCAGCCGTTGAAAACAACGATCGCGGCAATGCTGGCGGAGGAGATCGCGGCGGTGACCGTCGCGGTGGCGAACGTGGAGGCGGTCGTGGCGGTGAACGCCGTGGCGGCGGTGGCGGCGGCGAACGCCGTGGCGGCGGTGGCGGCGGCGAGCGCCGTGGCAGTGGCGGCGCAGGTGGTGGTCGTGGCGGCAGTGGCGGCGGACGTGGTGGCGGTGATCGCCGCGGCGGAGGCGGCGGCGGACGTGGAACAGGAGGTGGAGGAGGAGAGGAATAATCAAGGGAGGCGGCAATCGGGCTTTACTATGTGCCTGAAAACCTGTACCTTTGCAGCCCTTTTGGCAAAACAAGCAACATACAACTAAAGCAAGCATTAAAATCAACATACAATGCTCCAGCCAAGACGACTTAAATACCGGAAAATGCACAAAGGCCGTAACAACGGCCTGGCACATAAAGGCAGCAAAATTTCCTTTGGCTCTTTCGGCCTCAAGGCAACAGAGCACTGCCGCATCACCGGCCGTCAGATCGAAGCGGCGCGTATCGCGTTGACGCGCAACATGAAGCGCGAAGGCAAAGTCTGGATTCGTATTTTTCCGGATAAGCCAGTGACCTCAAAACCTGCCGAGGTGCGTATGGGTAAAGGTAAAGGCGCTGTAGACCACTACATCGTCGAAATCCAACCCGGCCGCATCCTCTTCGAAATAGAGGGCGTCAGCAAAGAACTCGCGTACGAATCATTGAACAAAGCCGCCCAAAAGTTACCAACCCTGTGCAAAGCGGTTACCCGCTATGACTATGAGGAGTAACGGCAAAATTGAACCGTATTTTTGAACCTTTCAAGGGTTGATTATCAATCATGGCAAATCACAAAATTGAACTGACCGGTAAAAGCACCGAAGACCTGAAGGCCGAACTGGCCGGAATGGAACAGGAGTACCAGCAGTTAAAATTCGACCATGCTGTACGGGGCCTGGGAAACCCTATGGAAATCCGCGATCTGCGCCGCAACATCGCCCGTGTCAACACGGCCCTGCGCTCGCAGGAGATGGAAACCTTCAGCACGGAAGCATTAGCATTGCGCACTAAACTGCGCGCCCGCCGTCGCCGGAAATAATCCGACACGGTTTAAACAAAAGCATTTTTAAGCAGAGCTGCATACATGGAAGAAGTCAGAAACCTTCGCAAATCAAAAACCGGTGTGGTGGTGTCCAACAAAATGAATAAAACCATCGCTGTTCAGGTGGAGCGCCGCCTGATGCACCCCATATACGGCAAATTTGTAAAGCGTACGAATAAATTCTTCGCCCACGACGAAGAAAATACCTGCAACATGGGTGATATCGTACGCATCATGGAAACCCGCCCCCTCAGCAAAAAGAAAAGCTGGCGGTTGGTGGAAATCATTGAACGCGCTAAGTAAACCTTACGAGCCATGATCCAGCAAGAATCCCGACTCAACGTCGCCGATAACTCCGGCGCCAAAGAAGTCCTTTGTATTCGCGTACTCGGCTCCACCGGCCAGCGCTATGCCGGTATCGGCGACAAAATCGTCGTCACCGTCAAAGACGCTTCCCCAGGTGGTGTCAAAAAAGGCACGGTGTCCAAAGCGGTCATCGTACGCACCAAAAAAGAAATCCGCCGTAAAGACGGTTCTTATATCCGCTTTGACGACAACGCCGTCGTGCTGCTCAACGCTTCCGACGAGCCGCGTGGTACCCGCATCTTCGGCCCCGTAGCCCGAGAACTCCGCGATCGCGATTACATGCGTATCGTGTCTCTGGCCCCCGAAGTGCTCTAATCATTGAAAACCGGCTCATTCGAACGACAATAACATGGCCAAGCAACAAAAACAAACGCGTTTTGCCCCTAAATTTCACATCAAACGTGGAGACACGGTGATGGTACTGGCGGGCGACGACAAGGGAAAAACCGGAGAAGTACTCTCGGTTATCTCTGATAAACAACGTGCCGTTGTCGATGGTGTCAACATCGTCAAAAAACACGTTAAAGCTTCCCAAACTGAAGAGGGTGGCATCAAAGAAATGCCCGCAGCGGTGCATATCTCCAACTTAGCTGTTGTAGACCCCAAAACGGGCGAACCAACGCGCATCGGCCGCAAAATTGTGGACGGCAAAAGCGTTCGCTATTCTAAGAAAACCGGAAACATCATCAACTGATGGCTTACATACCTCGTCTTAAAACGAAATATCTGCAGCAAGTGGTGCCTGCCCTCATGGAGCAGTTCCAGTATAAGTCGGTCATGCAAGTGCCCCGACTCGAAAAAATCTGCATCAACCAAGGCATTGGCGACGCTACCGGCGATAAAATGCTGGTCGAAAATGCCGCCCAGGAACTCAGCATCATCGTTGGCCAAAAAGTCGTGTCGACTCGCGCAAAGACTTCGGTCTCCAACTTCAAATTGCGTGAAGGCATGCCCATCGGTGTACGCGTTACCCTCCGCGGCGAACGCATGTACGAGTTCCTCGACCGCTTTTTCAATATCGCCCTTCCACGTGTACGGGACTTCCGCGGTGTCAACGATAAATCGTTCGACGGACGGGGCAACTACACCATGGGCATCACCGAACAGATTATCTTCCCTGAAATTGACATCGATAAGGTGAACAAAATCATGGGTATGGACATCTCATTCATTACCACTGCTCAAACCGACGCCGAGGCCTTCGCCCTGCTGAAAGAAATGGGCATGCCTTTCGTCAAACGTTAACACACACTCATCCATCATAAACCATGGCAAAGAAATCCGTCATCGCCCGCGATAAAAAGCGTGCCCGTATGGTGGCTAAATACGCGCCATTGCGTAAGAAGCTCAAGGAAGCAGGAGACTATGAAGCCCTCGATAAACTGCCCCGAAATGCCAGCCCGGTACGCCTGCACAACCGCTGCATGCTCACCGGTCGACCTAAAGGCTACATGCGCAAATTCGGCGTTTGTCGAGTTGTGTTCCGTAAAATGGCCCTCGAAGGCAAAATCCCGGGCATCACAAAAGCTTCCTGGTAACCCTGCAGGATCCACCGTTCCACTGCACCCAAATTTTTATCGCAGACCATGCAAGTCACCGATCCAATAGCAGACTACCTCACCCGCATCCGCAACGCACAACGTGCGGGTCACAAGATTGTAGACATTCCGGCTTCCAACCTCAAGAAGCGCATCACGGAAATTCTATACGATCAGGGGTACATCCTAAAGTATACGTTCGAAGACAAGAACGCCGAAAATAAACAAGGCATCATCAAGATCGCCCTGAAGTATGACCCGATTTCCAAATCGCCCATCATCCGCGAATTGGTGCGCGTCAGCAAACCCGGCCTGCGTAAATTCGCAGGTTCCGGCGACATCCCCCGTGTAATCAACGGCCTGGGTATCATGATCGTGTCGACCTCCCACGGCGTCATGACCGATAAACAGGCCCGCGAAAAGAACGTGGGCGGCGAACTCCTTTGCTTCGTATATTAACACTCACTAATAAAGACCATCGCGCCATGTCCCGCATTGGTAAACTGCCGATCAGCCTCCCGCCCAAAGTCGAAGTCAAAGTGGCTTCCGATAACATCGTTACCGTAAAGGGACCGAAAGGGACGCTCATGCAAAAAATTGACCCTGAAATTCAGGTGAATATTGAAGACGGCCAGATCATCGTCAACCGTCCAACCGACCAAAAGCGCCACCGAGCACTGCACGGCCTGTATCGCGCCCTCATCAACAACATGGTTCATGGTGTGAGTGAAGGGTACCTCAGCCAGATGGAACTCGTGGGCGTGGGTTATCGTGTCGAAAACCAGGGCAACCTGGTCACCTTCACGGTCGGATACTCTCACCCCATCATCTTCTCCATTCCGGAAGAAATCAAGGTGACCACCGGTATGGAAAAAGGTTCTCCCCCTTATATCAAACTGGAGTGCATCGATAAGGAGCTTCTGGGTCAGGTTTGCGCCAAAATCCGCTCCTTCCGTAAACCGGAGCCCTACAAAGGCAAGGGTATCATGTTCAAAGGAGAAATCATTCGCCGTAAAGCCGGTAAAACGGCTGGTGGTAAAAAATAACGTTTTCGCCGCATGAAACGCACGAAAAAACAACATCGCCAGCGCATTCACTTGCGCATACGCAAAAAAGTCAATGGCACCCAGGAACGCCCCCGTCTCTGCGTGTACCGGTCCAATAAGTCCATTTATTGTCAGGTCATCGATGATCTTAAAGGACATACCCTGGTGGCTGCCAGCTCTTTGGAAGGTGGCATACCGGCCGATATCAACAAAACCGAGCAGGCAAAAGCCGTTGGCAAAATCATTGCCGACAAAGCCAAAGCTGCCGGTATTGAACATGTCGTTTTCGACCGGGGTGGATACCTCTACCATGGCCGCGTGAAAGCCCTCGCTGATGGCGCTCGCGAAAACGGTCTTCAATTTTAACACACTCTTCAGCAGATTATCCGCTACGATATGGCTAAGCAAGAAGTTGATAAAGTAAAAAACGCCGAGACTTCCGAACTCAAGGAAAAATTGGTGGCCCTTAACCGGGTAGCTAAAGTAACCAAAGGTGGTCGTACCTTTAGTTTCGCTGCAGTCGTCGTGATCGGCGATAGCAAAGGAACGGTCGGGCATGGCCTTGGCAAAGCCCGTGAGGTGTCTGAAGCCATCAGCAAAGCAGTTAAAGACGCTGAAAAGAACCTCATCAAGGTTCCTTTGATGAACGGCACCATCCCGCACGAAGCTTATGGCAAATTCGACTCCGGTCGGGTGCTCATCAAGCCCGCTGCCCACGGTACCGGTGTGATTGCAGGTGGCGCCATGCGCGCTGTGCTGGAGATCGCCGGCGTTCAAGACGTACTGGCCAAATCGCAGGGCTCGTCCAATCCGCACAACGTTGTGAAAGCCACCATCAAGGCGCTTTCCCTGTTGCGCAGCCCGGTGGAAGTGGCCCGCCAGCGCGGCAGAACACTCGAGAAATTGTTCAACGGTTAAACCGCATTTACGGTCATGAGCAAAATGAAAATTACATTGGTCAAAAGCCCGATCGACAAAACCAAGCGCCAGAAAGCAACCCTGGTTGCCCTGGGTTTCCGCAAAATGCACCAAACGGTTGAACACGAGTCCAATGCCCAACTCGACGGCATGCTTCGCGTCGTTCATCACCTGGTCACCGTCGAACAGGCCTGAGTCAGTTTAACCCTTACGAAAAAAGACATCCAGCATGGAGCTCCATAATCTTCGTCCGGCCAGCGGCGCCGTCAAAAACCGCAAACGCATCGGTCGTGGTACGGGTTCGGGTCGCGGCGGTACATCTACGCGTGGCCACAAAGGTGACAAAGCGCGCAGCGGCTCGAAGCTCAAGCGCGGTTTTGAAGGCGGTCAAACGCCTATGCAACGCCGTTTGCCAAAACGCGGTTTTAAAAATGTTAACCGGGTCGACTACGTTCCACTCAACCTCGGAAAACTGGAATCCCTGGCTCAAAAAACAGGTTCTGCCATCATCAGCCTTCAGGTGTTGGCTGATCATGGCGTCGCCAGAATGTCCGATATGGTTAAAATATTGGGCACTGGTACCCTGACAACCAAAATTGAGGTGACCGCGCATGCCATCTCGGCTACCGCCAAAACCGCCATTGAAGCCCTCGGCGGCATCGTGCACATCGTTTCGCAACCAACTGCTCCAACTGCTCCAACTGAGGAATAATGAGGAAATTTTTCAATTCGATACGCGATATCTGGAGCATCAAAGAACTCCGTGACCGACTCCTGTTTACCCTGGCGTTGCTCATGGTATATCGGGTCGGTACATTCATTGTACTCCCTGGCGTGGTACCGGCTGCCATGGACAGCTACAGCCAGAACCGCAGCTCCAATGACCTGTTGGGCATGATCAACCTGTTTTCAGGTGGCGCATTCGACAATGCGGCCGTGCTTGCACTGGGTGTAATGCCTTATATTACGGCATCCATCATCGTTCAGTTGTTGGGTTTTGCGGTGCCTTATTTCCAGCGCCTGCAAACCAAAGAGGGTGAAAGCGGCCGTAAACGCCTCAACCAGATCACCCGCTTGCTCACCATAGCCATTACGCTCGTACAGGGTGGCGGCTACCTTCAGTTGATCCGTACGGTACCTGGCGCTGTTTCGCCCAACATACCGGAGGGGCTTTTTTGGTTTGCCAACATCATCATCCTGACCGCTGGTGCCATTTTCTCCATGTGGTTGGGCGAGCGCATCACCGATAAAGGCATCGGCAACGGTACCTCGCTGATTATCCAGGCTGGTATCATAGCCCGTTTGCCGGCGGCGTTTGTGTTCGAATTCCAGAAACTCTTTGGAGACAACCAACTGGTGTTGTTTTTCATCGAAATGCTGGCGTTCTTCCTCATCACCATGGCCACGGTGCTCATCATCCAGGGCGTACGCCGCATCCCGCTTCAGTTTGCCAAACGCATGGTGGGCCGTACCGGTGCCAGTTTGCCCACAGCAGGAGCGCGTGATTATCTGCCGCTCAAAGTCAACTCTGCCGGGGTAATGCCCATTATCTTTGCCCAGGCACTTATGTTTCTCCCGGCTACGGCCATGCAATACCTGCAAACAGGAGAAGCCAACACTGGAGCGGTATCTGCTTTCAGCAATATTTACGGATTTTGGTACAACCTGGTCTTTTTCTTGCTGATCGTCATCTTTACGTACGTCTACACGGCACTCATTGTGAACCCCAACCAGTACGCCGATTACCTGAAACGCAGCAACGCGTTCATTCCGGGCGTAAAACCGGGCGAGGCCACATCTGAATACATAGACACCATCATGACCCGCATTACCCTGCCTGGCGCCGTTTTCCTCGGACTGATTGGCATTATGCCGGCTTTTGCAGCAGCGATGGGCGTCAACCAACAGTTTGCATTGTTCTTTGGCGGCACCACCCTGTTGATCATGGTGGGCGTTGCGCTGGATACGTTGCAAGTCATTGAAAGTTATCTCTTGACGCAGAAATACGATGGTTTGATCAAGTCCGGCCGCATTCAAGGCCGTACATCTTCTGGTGTTCAGATTGGTCAACCTCAATAACGAAAAGACATGACAGGAGTTTTTTCAAGCGCAGCAACCAGCAAACAAGTCATTTTCAAGACGGATGCGGAAGTAGAACTCGTGCGCGAAGCCTGTCTTTTGGTTACAAAAACCCTGGCCCACGTCGGCAGCATGCTCAGACCCGGTATTACCGGCAACGAAATCGACAAAGCCGCTGAAACATTCATCCGCGACCACAAGGCGCGTCCTGCTTTTAAAGGCTACAACGGCACTTTTCCAGGATCGCTTTGCGTATCGTACAACGACATTGTGGTTCACGGCATCCCGTCTAACCGGGAGTTTCTGGAGAATGACATTGTTTCGGTCGATTGCGGTGTGGAGTTGAACGGGTTCTATGGAGATGCAGCGTTTACGTTCGCCTTTTCAGCGGTGCAAGAACCGGTGCTTGACTTGTTGCGTGTCACGTACAGATCCTTGTACAAGGGCATTGAACAAGCCGTTTCCGGCAAACGCGTTGGCGACATTTCATTCGCTGTGCAAGATTACTGCGAGCGCTTGCATGGTTTTGGGGTTGTTAGGGAACTGGTAGGGCACGGCATAGGCCGTTCGCTGCACGAAGAACCGGAAGTGCCCAATTACGGTAAACGCGGCAAAGGCTCCACCCTGCGCAGCGGCATGACCATCGCGATTGAACCCATGATCAATATGGGAAAAAAAGAAGTGTACCAGGCAGCAGACAAGTGGACGATCATCACGAAAGACCACAAGCCCAGTGCACACTACGAACACACAGTATGCGTCCGGAAAGACAAGGCGGATATTTTATCCAACCATGAAGTAATTCTGGACGCTGTAAAAAATAATTCTGAATTGCTGGAAATTTCGCCAAAAAGTTAGAAATTTGCAGCCCAAAATTGAAGAGGCTTATATATGCCCAAAGATGATTTGATTAAACAGGACGGAGAAGTGCTGGAAGCGCTGTCGAACGCCATTTTTAAGGTTCAACTTGAAAACGGGCACGTCATCACCGCGACCATTTCCGGAAAAATGCGCATGCACTACATCCGAATCCTGCCCGGTGACCGTGTGTCGGTTGAAATGTCACCATACGATCTGAGCCGGGGTCGAATCACTTATCGCTACAAGTAAGCCAAAACACTGTTTAAAATCACTACACGATGAAGGTCCGCCCGTCCATCAAAAAACGTTCC
>JBMOHO010000072.1:0-13426 GCA_049317805.1 Saprospiraceae bacterium | reverse complement strand
TTAGTCCCCAAACAAACACCACTTTAGTCCCCAAACAAACACCACTTTAGTCCCCAAACAAACACCACTTTAGTCCCCCAACAACGAACAAACACGATGCAACGCTCCAGATTATTGGCTTGGCGACTAAAGTCGCCAAAACAGAAAAAGCACCAACCATTTCTTTAATAAACCAAAACAAAACACTCTAAATCAATACCATAAAAAACAAAATAAATCACTTTCAATTGATATAAATGTATTAACGGTGTTGTGCTGTTGCCCCCTTTCCCTTGAACTTTGAACCGTTCCTCACCACAACGCTTCATCATAAAACGTTTTACCACAACCATTTACCCCACTGGGTCCCCATTGGATCAACCGTATTTGTCACATTCCGCACGCATGACTCCATGCCCAAAGACGTCTATGCGGAACTAAAAAAGCAATTCGTAGAAATCAATGCCCAACTTCAACTTTCGCCTTCGGGAGCTTTGCGAAAAGAACTCTTGTTGGAAAAACGCAAGCTGGTTGGCTTGTTCAACAGGATACTCGACGAGGCGCCGGAAGGCTTATGTCCCCTGAAAAACGAAGCAGTGGCCAAAACCCTGGTTGATAAAATTCATCAGTTTGAAAATACCTTGTATTGCATCGAAGCATATTGCATCATGCCCAATCATGTACACTTACTGCTCGATTTGTCTTGCCAGAAATACGACGACAACTACAAGCAATTGGACTACATCATGAAAATGATCAAAGGCGGGAGCGCTTTTGAGATCAATAAAATCTTGGGTCATAAAGGCACTTTCTGGTGCAAAGACAGTTACGACCACTGGGTTCGCCACCACAAATCTTGCGAACGCATTCGGAAGTACATCCTAAACAATCCGATTAAAGCAAAACTGGTCAAGGACTGGACGCATTGGCCTTACTCGTACACCAAGGTTACGCTTTAGTTGCGGCGACTTCCGTTGCGGCGACTTCCGTTGCGGCGACTTTAGTCGCCGACAAACCTTAACATACAAGAACATACAAGCAACTTAAGCCGCTGCTCGTTTTTTTCGGCGACGTTAGTCGCCGCATCTATGTTTTTTTCGACGACTAACGTTGCCTTTTATATTTTTTTTGGCGACTAACGTTGCCATTTATATTTGCCTTTTCGACTAAAGCTGCCATTTATATTTGTTCTTGGCGACTAAAGTCGCCATTTGTATTTTCGTCGGCGACTAAAGTCGCCGCAACTACGCTTCCGACGTAAACGAAAACCGCACTTTCGGAAAATTTTCCTGCACCGTCTGCAACATCCAGGGCGACTCCGCCAGAAAAACCCAGTTGCCATCGGTGTCTTTGGCGATGTCTCGCTTGCGCCGATCCAGGAACTCCTGCAACGCTTTGGCGTCATCGCTGGCCACCCAGCAGGCCTTGTGCAGGTTAACAGGCTCGTATCGGCATTTGGCGTTGTATTCACTGTCGAGACGGTGCTGGATCACTTCAAATTGAAGTTGCCCAACCGTGCCTACAATGCGCCGACCGTCCATCTGGCGGGTAAACATCTGCGCAACCCCTTCGTCCATCAGCTGATCCAATCCCTTGGCAAACTGTTTTTGTTTGAGCGGATCGGCGTTTTCCACGTACCGAAACAACTCCGGCGAAAAAGCCGGAATGCCTTTGAAATGCAACATTTCGCCCTCGGTGAGGCTGTCGCCGATCTTGAAGTTTCCAGAGTCGTACAAACCCACCACATCGCCCGGATAAGCTTCTTCCAGCAGCGTTTTTTTGCTGGCCATAAACATGGTTGGATTGGCAAACTTCATGTCGCGCCCCAAACGCACATGCCGGTAATTTTTGTTGCGCTCAAATCGGCCCGAGCAAATGCGCAAAAACGCGATGCGGTCGCGGTGTTTCGGATCCATGTTGGCAAATATCTTGAACACGAACCCCGAAAATTTATCTTCCTCTGGCACCACCAAACGCTCTTCGGTGTAGCGCGGCAGTGGCGTAGGCGCAATGTCCACAAAACAATCCAGCATTTCCTTCACCCCAAAATTGTTGACCGCCGAGCCGAAAAATACCGGGCAAATGGCACCTTTCAGGTAGTCCGACCGCTGAAAAGGCGGATACACCGTTTCCACTACTTCCACCTCTTCGCGCAGTGTACGGGCCGCGCTTTCACCAATGTGTTTTTCCAGGGCTGGATCAGACAGATCCTCAAAAACAATTTCGTCGCCCTCTTCCTGTTTGCCGTGCGGGTTAAAGAGCACTAATTTTTTTTCGTACAGGTTGTACACGCCCTTGAACCGTTGGCCCATACCAATAGGCCACGACAACGGGCGCACCCGAACGTTCAGTTTTTGCTCAATCTCGTCCAACAAATCAAAGGCGTCCTGCCCTTCGCGGTCTAATTTATTGATAAAAAAATGATCGGCGTGTCGCGCATACGGCACACCTTGGTCAGTTTTGTGGTTTGGGTTTCCACGCCTTTGGCCACATCCACCACCACAATCGCAGAATCCACCGCCGTCAGCGTCCGATACGTATCTTCGGCAAAGTCTTCGTGGCCCGGCGTATCCAGAATATTGATTTGAAGGTTTCGGTATTCAAACCCCATGACAGACGTACTGACCGAAATGCCACGCTGGCGCTCGATTTCCATAAAGTCAGATACCGTGCTTTTTTTTATTTTATTGCTTTTCATCGCGCCGGCAGTTTGGATGGCGCCTCCAAACAGCAACAACTTTTCCGTCAGGGTCGTTTTCCCCGCATCCGGGTGGGCGATTACGGCAAAAGTGCGGCGGCGGTGTAGTTCCGTCAAAAAATCAGATTCCATCAATTTGTCTTGCTGAAAAAACGCAAAGATAACCCAAATGGAGCGCCAATTCTTTTCCGGGTTGATTACTTTTGACGCAAAATACCACATGTTTACTTCAATCCCCCTTGCCCGCATATATTGGTTTGCCATACCCGTGCTTGTGCTGTTGCTCTGGCTGGGGCTGCGCAACCAGACCGATCCGCTCTGGACCGAAACCGACACGTTGCTGCACACCCCTACCCTGTTGGTTGGCGACGCGGTTGACTCCCTCCAGCACTTGTTTGCCGAAGTGCATCACCTGCCCAAACCCACCCGTTCTGGCGACTCCAGCGCCCTGCGGCACATCATGTTCGATTATTCGCCGACCATAGAGTGGTACAAATTTGCCGAAACGGTTCGCCTGCTCCAGAAAAAACGCTTTATCGTCGTTTCAGGCGTTACCGGCGTGGGCTCTACCAGCCTGTCCATCCGCGTCGCCCGCCTCTTTGCGCGCAGCAAGGAGCAACTCATGGAAATCAAGTGCGCACCTCAGTTCGACCTTGAATACCATAAAAAATACATCGGATGGGAACACGCCGACGGCAAGTTTGAACAAGGCAAACTGCTCCAGTTCTGGGATCGATGCCGGAAAAGCCCAAACCAGCCGTTCATTGCCGTCATTGATAATTTTGACAAGATCAATCCTGAAACGTTTTTTGGACCCGAAATTTGGGAAATCCTCAACGACCGCACCACATCCGCAGTAGTCGGCGGTCGAGGCATCTCCATTCCGGAAAACTTTTACATGGTCTCAGCCACCCATTTGGGGCCAGGCTCCCACGTAGACCTGAACGAAGAGCATTTCAAACGCATCGGACGCCTGCACGTTGTGAGCCCTAATACCCGCGAATTGCTCGCCCGGCTCGAACAAAAGGCGTCTGACCTCAAGGCCATGCCCTACCGAAATGCCACAGATGAAAAAAAGCTTTCGGCCTTGCGGGATACCACCCAGCTCCTGCCTTACCTGTTCGCTTTTCAAAAAGCCAACAGCATTGTGCAAAAACTGTACTCCGACGGGTACCAGCTCGGTCAAAGCAGCAACGTAAAAGACTATTTCCGAAAAGAAGATTATCCGGAACTCAAGAAAACCTTTGTCAACCACGTCAACGCTTTTCACCCGGCCAGACCATTGGTGCCCGACGATTTTGACGACATGGATTACACCATCAAACACAAGGGACTGCAACCCGGCACCAACTTTTTTGCCCGCCAAATTCAATTTTTGCAAGACACGGGCTATCTCGTCGAAATCACCGTCGTAGCCACCACGGCACTCCTGACCGCCCTCATCGGCTGGTGGGTGTTCCGAAGCCGCGAACTCCTCATTCGATCTTATGGCGACCGCGTCCGCGAGTTGTTTATCCAGTTTGAAAAACAGGAAATCAGCGCCGACAAAGCCGCCTTTCACATGGAAGAAATCAAAAAAGAGGTTGACCAATTAGTAGTGCGCCGAAAACTAAACTACACGGAGGGGCTTTACTTTCTCGCTTTTATAGAAGACAAGGTCAAACGCATTGAATTTGCCAAAAATGTGAGCGAAAATTTCCTGGACCTGTTCGACAGCTTTATGGAAGACAATTACCTGTCGGAAAACGAGTACCTGAAAATCAAACAGTTCCTCATGTCCATGCGCCACAAACTCCCCGAAGAGGTTTTCAACCAGTTTCTCCAAAAAACGGAAGATACCTACCTCGCCGGAGCCAAAACCGGCGTTTGACCCCTGTTTATGCCGCTTTTGCTCACCACGCACCCAAACCAACAGGCCAGCTTCGGTCTCTGGAAAATCGAAGAACCCGAATCGTTTTTCCACAACGAACTCCCGCTTTCACCAGCAGAGGAGGCCGACCTCCAACCCCTGAAGGGCATCAGGCGCGCAGAATGGCTGGCTGGCAGGTACCTCCTGCATTTGCTCACCGGCGCACAAAAGCGGCTGCCCATGGCCAAAACAGCCTTTGCAAAACCATTTTTTCTCGATCAGCCCGATTTGTATTGCTCCCTTAGCCATTCCCACGGCATTGTGGGCGCCTTGTTGGCCGATATGGAATGCGGATGCGATATCCAGGTCTTTGTGGATAAAATGCCGCGCCTGGCCCACAAATTCATCAACGACGAAGAGTTTACATTCATCAATGCGTTTTCGCAGCAACAACAGTTTGAATTGTTTCACGCGTATTGGACGGCCAAAGAAAGCCTGTACAAGGCATACGGACTTCGGGAACTCGATTTCCGCAAACACTTGCACCTCGACCATTTTGACTGGTCAGACAAAAACGCAGCCACCACTGCCTGGGTAAAAAAGGGTGAAATACGGCAGGGGTTCGACATGTTGCTCGAAAAATACATCATGCCCGATGAACAGGAGTTGATGATGGCCGTCTGTTTTCTCCGAACCAACGCTTAGTTTTCCTTCCCCAGTTTAGCCTTGATCGTAGACGGCGACACACCCAAGTGTACATCAACATCCACTTCCGGAAAGTGCGCCTGCAGCCCGATGCGGATGATGGCCAGATGGTGGATGGCATGGTCATAAACAAACACCATTTCGCGCCCCATGCTGCTGCCGTAACACGGGCGCTCGTCGCTGCCCAATTCAGCGTACACTTCCAACGGCCTGCGCGCATCAAAGTGTTGGAGCTGGGCCGTAAAAGCCGTAAACGCGTCGGCAGCTACAGATGGAATGGTTTCAAACAAAGGATTGCGTTGGCGCGCGGCATAGTCAATCCGGCCACTCGTCATGCCCGTTTCCAAACATTGGAAAAATTCAAGAATGTGCCGAAAATGCTGTCCAACACTGCTGCCCCGATACTCCGGCAAGGGTTGCTGGTAAGATGTAGCAGGAAGCTGTGTCAATATCCCCTGGATTTGACGCACAACCTGCAAAAGGGCTTCAGGTGCTTGCATAAAAGTGAATGTTGAATAATCTCAACCGATTTTCCCAAAAAAACGATGCAAAAATAGCCGTTGTTTTCCGCTTTCCTTAAATTCTTGCCAAATTTGCCGGAACAGTCCGAGGTCGGACAACTACTCCACATCCATTATGCTCCCACAAGCATTTATCCGGCAAATGAAGCTTAGGCTGGGCGATGAATACCCGTCGTTTGAGGCATCACTTTCCCGGACGCCCCCGGTGAGCATACGCTTTAATCCTTCCAAACCGGCGGCTTTTGGCCAACCGGCCACCGATGCGCCCGTGCCCTGGCATCCACAGGGCATCTACCTGGCCGAAAGGCCCACATTTACGCTCGACCCCCTCATACACGCCGGCGCTTATTACGTTCAGGAGGCGTCTTCCATGTTCATACACCATGCCCTGGAACAAGTAGCTCCGGCCGATTCCCCCCTTCGGGCACTTGACCTTTGCGCGGCGCCTGGCGGCAAAAGCACGCTGTTGTCGGCTTTTCTGCCAGCCGGAAGCCTGCTGGTAGCCAATGAGGTGATTCGCCAGCGCGTCAAAGTATTGCGGGAAAACATGGAAAAATGGGGCGCCGTCAACGTGGCCATCACCAATGCCGACCCCGAAGAATACCGCCAACTGTCCGGCTGGTTCGATCTGGTGCTGGTCGACGCACCCTGCAGTGGCGAAGGGCTTTTCCGCAAAGACCCCGCCGCCATCCAGGAATGGTCGCCCGAACACGTAGAATTTTGCTACAGCCGCCAGCGCCGCATCCTCGCTGCCGCCATAGAAACCCTGCGCCCCGGTGGCTTGCTGCTGTACAGCACCTGCACCTACAACCCGTGGGAAAATGACGGCATCGTGCAATGGATGCTCGAAACCTTCCCCTTGGAAAAGGTAGACATCCCTGTGCCCGCCGAATGGAACATCGTTTCCTCCGGCAGTGGATACCATTTTTACCCGCACCGGGTGCGCGGTGAAGGCCTCTTCTTGTCCATCCTCCGCAAAAAAGACGCCGAAGCGCCCAAGTTCAGCATACCCAACACGTTCAAAACCCTCAAAGCACTCCCGCGTGCTTTGCGCGCCGACACCTACCCATGGGTCAACGCCGAAGACGGCCTGTCGTTCTGGCAAATTCCCACCGGCGAAATCCTCTTTTTCCCCGAACACCTTGAACCCGATTTCCTGTTGCTCGACAAGTTCCTCCACGCACGCTGGTTTGGCGCGTTGCTCGGCGAATACAAGGGCAAAAGCCTCATTCCCGCCCATGCCCTGGCCATGAGCACCAGCGTGCAACCCCAATTGTCGGCCGTAGAACTCGACAAAGACCAGGCACTCCTCTACCTCAAAAAAGAAAACCCCGGCGTGCCCGATTCGGCACCCCGGGGCTGGGTGATGGCCCGATATGCAGGCCTCAACCTCGGCTGGATGAAAATCATGCCCAACCGACTCAACAATTACCTGCCACAGGAACGGCGCATCCGCATGGATTTGCCCCTCCTGTCCGATTAATACTTGACCAACTTCCCGGCACGCAGCACCCCGTTGGCCACCACTTGCCAACCATACACGCCTGGTGCCCACGACGCAGCTTCTACACGCAAGCGGCTGTTTCCGCCAACCAGTTCCATTTCGGCCATCAAACGCCCCTGCGCGTCCCACATCCGCAAGCGGCCGGGTGCTTCTGCAAACACTTCAAAGGAAGATTCGAATGGGTTCGGTGTGATGCGCAGCGTGCTCAGCGTCAGGCTGTTGCGATCCGTAGTTTGCGCCTCTTCAGACTTGAAATTGTTGACGTACGTCGGCACAAGCGTAAACTGCTCTAAGTTGCCGTTGTAGATTTCCGGGTTCAAGATCGTTGTATCCAGCCACAATGCCATGCTTAAATCGACGGATTGTTTGGCCAGCACTTCGAAAGCGAGCACCGGTTCTCCAGCATTTATGTCAAATGCGGGTACGAATACATTGACCATGCGGATGGCGTCGCTGTACTGCGCAACACTTTCTGTAAAATTTGGCAAAATTCCGACGACTTCCAAAGCTGCCGGATCAAACCGCAAAGCCAATTGCAACCCCGACAAGCTTTCACCCGCAGGCAACGACAGCCTGACCATCGTCTTTTCGCCTGCGTTCAACTGCTGCTTTCCACTGATGTCGATTGTTTTTTCCGGAAACACCACCGGCACGCTGTTGGCGTTGGCCAAAGCCGAACAATCGACATCGCCTGTTTTTACGCCTTTGAAGACAAGGGTAGTATCCTGGCCGTTTACTGCATTGAGCAAACAGTTTACCTCGGCAATACTTGTTTGAAAGGGATTATTCATGTTAGGAAATACAAAATCTTGATCAATAAACCGCCACGATGGATTGTTCGGGAAGCCTGTATTAATTCCCAAAAGCAATTTCCGGATTTCTACTGCATCAAATGTGGTGACACTGCCCGATTTGTTGGCATCGGCAGCAATAATACCGAATGGTGCGCTCAGTGGTTCCAACCCTAGAATGTGCCTGGCAATCAACAGCAGGTCGTAGGCGGTTACGCCATTTAAAACATCCTCATCCAAAGTGGGTGTAAAGCAGGTATTTCCAATGAGGGTATCTCCAAGACCTACAAAGAAGTTTCTGCATCCAGTCTGTAAGGTGTCCACCGTTATGGGAGTATTAAACACTGGTGGATTACCCGGGTACGACCCTGTAACCTGGAAAACAACATTGGAAATCGGCTCACCACCACATGCCGTCACCACACAAACGTCCACGAACGTGCTGTCGCCATCACAAAAACCATTAAGATCTTGTACTTCCAATTGTGCTGTGCAAAACGATGCATTGCCTGCCGGATCTTTCATCCACAACTCCACCTGCTGTAGCCCCAGCTCGTTGCAGGTAAATTCGACCTCGTCGATCGGATCACCATTTGCGTCACTTGGAAAACCATTGCCTGTGCCTGCCTTGCGTATGCCTGTGACCAACAGATCAGCCGGTGCATAATTATCGGTGGCAGAAAGCAGGAGATCGGTGGCCCAAAAGTTGATGATGCCTGTCGGAAAAACAGAAAAGGAGAACCCCTGATTACACGCCACAACCGGCGGCAAACAATCCCTCACTTCCAATACCTGGCTCGTCACATCAAACGACAAACCCTGGCGAACAGTCCATTCCACACGGTGTACGCCGTAAGGCAACACAAGTGCCACGGTGTCTGTACCGCTGGTGCCATACAACTCAACGAACAACTCCGCTTCCACAAAGTTGCCCACCTTGCGGGCAATGGGCAGCAGGCGGCTTCTGCGTCCCGGCGCCGTTTGGGCGGGGTCGTATTGCACAGAATCCAGCACACTTTGCGCCACGTTGCCTTTGTTGTCAAACGGAAAATAACCCGCTGCGATGGGTCGATTGCTGCGCCAGATGGATTCCGCGCTCCCGTTTTGATCCAAATCAAGGAACAACACGGCAGAAACAGTGTAGGGTTTAGCACAGGTGTTTTGGGCGCGTGCCTTTGGGCGAACTTCCGCCTCTCCCAGGTCTTGTGTTTTAACAAACCCGTCGTACAGGCGGCTGTTGTTCCACAGGGAAGTGTCGTTGCTCGTATTGTCGCAAACCACAGCGGGCGCGGAAGGCAGCCATTTGATGCACTGGGCATCCATAGCCTGTGCAGTAAAAACGGCTGAAAGAAAGATGAAAAGTTGTTTCATGGGTATTATTTTTTAATGTTTGATGATTTTACCGGTATACCATTTTCCATCAACCTGCACCTGCCACCCGTACACGCCCGCTTGCCACGCTGCCGTCTCCACTTCCATCCACTGCTCGCCTGCCGGCAAAACGCTGTTTTGATGCATCATTTCACGGCCCTCCACGTTCCACATGCGCAAATCCACTTCGGCCGTTTGTTCCAGTCGGAGCGGGAAACGCAGGCGTTGTTGCACCGGATTGGGTTGTGGCGTCAATACAGTATGCTGATTTGCCGATGTCGGTTGGCTGCGGAAAACCAATTGGAGTCCCTTGCGGCCCTCGGCATCGTAGAGTTCGGCGCGCAAGGCCGTCTCGTCTAAACGCACAGCTTCCGACAAGCGCAACGGCGTTTTGGCGCGCAGCGTCAGGGTAGCCAAAGCCTCGTCCGGAAACAACATTTCAGGTGCGCCACTTGCCCACACAAAGCGGAGTTCACCGGGTTGAGGTTGATGCCAGCCCCAACTCGAAGCCTCCAGGTTGGAATGCACGCCTTGCACTTCCAGCGCATCCGCATCATACCGAAGCACCCATTGTGCGCCATCCCATGCGCCCGCCTCTTGCAGGTTCACGGACGCCTCCAGTATATCACCGGCTGCCAGAAGCGCCTCCGGGAGCACCAAATCCATGGTTTCACGGGCTTCAGTCACTTCTTCGCCTTGAAGTGAATTGGCAATTGCCGAGCGGTTCACATCGCCTACTTTGATGGCCACCATCTTATAGGGAAAAGAATCGGCCTGTATATTACATATTTTTTCCGGGAACTTAGTCTGAAACGGATTCTCCTCGTTCGGGAAATCAAACGCCTCGTCCACAAACCGCCAGGACGTGTTGTTTGGGAAATCCGTGTAAATACCCAGAATCAAGTTGTACAATTCAATTACGTCAACCAATGTGATTGAGCCCGATTTATTCACGTCAGCAGCGATCAACGCATAAGGCGATTCGAGTTTCAGGTTACCCAAAATATGCCGTTTAATCAGCACCATGTCGTAAGTGGACACGCCGTTGAGCGCATTTTGATCACTTTCGGGCACCAAACAATCGTTTGGATATAATTGAATATTGAAATTCCACAAAAAGCATCCTTCTATACCAGTTTGGTTCAATTGAATAGAATAGAATGGAAATTGTTTTTCCAGTTTTACATCGTACTCGTCAGAAAATTTGCTATATCCATTGGTGATACAAAGTACTACTTCCAAGGGATTATCACAAATTTTATTCGGATCTTGTATTATGACCTGCGTTCTGCAGGAATCAACATTGCCGGCCAAGTCTTGTACCCACAGCTCAATTTCTTGAACCCCAAAATCTAAACAAGTAAAATAGGTGCTCACCAATGGATTTCCTTGTGAGTCGTAAGGGAAACCTGTACCAGTACCTGCCCGACGGATGCCTGTTTTGAGTTTGTTCGAAGTCGTGTGATTATCGTCTTTGTTCTGTAAAAAATCACTATCCCAAAGCGTAATCAGCTTGGTCGGCATGATGTTCACGCTAAGACCATTGACGCAATGCACTGTTGGTTTTTTACAGTCCTTGATGGTAAACGGAATCCGACAGGTATCCTTCTCCGTGCCCTGGGTAATGATCCATTGGATGAGGTGCGTACCGTACGGAAGTTTGGCATCGAAATAGGTTGCGGGCGAAAGCGCCGATTGCCACCGCAGGCGCGCGGTCAGGGTATCGCCTTGCAGGGTATCTTCCAATGCAAAACCATAATATTGGTTTGCAGGCACAGGCCGAAAGTCATAACGAGTGGGTGTACCGAATGCATAACCCGGACTGGAGGCGTTGCCAATCAGAAAATAACCGGGCGCAACAGTGTGCGTGTCGGTCAGCACACTTTCGAGCGTGCCGTTTTGGTCAATGTCCAAAAACAACGACCACGACAACTTGTAGTCCGTCCCGCAACCCAACACGGCTTTTAATTCGGGAATGTTCTCTCCTTCGCCCAGGTCATGGCTTTCTACAACCGGATCCCAGAAGAAATTGGCGTTCCAAAACAGGGGGTCATTGTTCGTGTTGTCGCACACCTGAACCGTTCCGGACGGGCAGTTTTGAACAGCAACACACTGGGCGCTCAAGGCGCATGGGGAAACACAACACAACAGGATTATGGCTAAAATGGGTAAAAACTTGTTCATGAGGATGTTTTTTATGCTTTGTTTGAGGAAAATTACGAACAGACTGGAGAACAAGCCTGGAATCACTGTTTAACAATTTTACCGGTATACCATTTCCCATCAACCTGCACCTGCCACCCGTACATACCCGCTTGCCAGGACGCCGTTTCCACTTCCAGCCACTGCTCACCTGCCGGCAAAACGCTGTTTTGATGCATCATTTCACGGCCCTCCACGTCCCACATGCGCAAATCCACCTCGGCCGTTTGTTCTAGTCGGAGCGGGAAACGCAGGCGTTGTTGCACCGGATTGGGTTGTGGCGTCAATACAGTATGCTGATTTGCCGATGTCGGTTGGCTGCGGAAAACCAATTGGAGTCCCTTGCGGCCCTCGGCATCGTAGAGTTCGGCGCGCAAGGCCGTCTCGTCTAAGCGCACGGCTTCCGACAAGCGCAACGGCGTTTTGGCGCGCAGCGTCAGGGTCGCCAAAGCCTCGTCCGGAAACAACATTTCAGGCGTGCCACCTGCCCACACAAAGCGCAGTTCACCGGGTTGGGGCTGGTGCCAGGCCCAACTGGAAGCCTCCAGGTTGGAATGTACGCCTTGCACTTCCAGCGCATCCGCATCATACCGCAGCACCCATTGTGCGCCATCCCATGAGCCCGCCTCTTGCAGGTTCACGGATGCTTGCAGCACATCGCCAGCCTCCATTAGGGCCTCTGGCAGCACCAAAGCCACGGTTTCACGCACATCAACCGGTTCATTGCCCTGAAACGAGTTGGCAATTGCAGAGTAGTTCACATCACCCACTTTGATGGCCACCATGTTGTATGGAAAAGAATCAAAATTCAAATTACAAATTTGCTCCGGGAAACTGGTCTGAAACGGATTGTCGTCGTTCGGGAAATCAAACGCCTTGTCCACAAACCGCCACGACGTGTTGTTGGGGAAATCCGTGTAAATACCCAGAATCAACTTGCGAATTTCCACTAGGTCAAACGAGGTGATTGAACCCGATTTATTCCCATCTGCGGCAATCATCAGATAAGGCGTTTGGAGTTTTAGTTGGCCCAGAATATGCCGCGCAATCAACACCAGGTCATACGTGGACACGCCGTTGAGGGGATTATCGTCTTTCTTTGGGGCAATACACTTGTCTGCAATAGACAACGGTATTGCAGGTCCAAGTTCATAACAACCATCATCATCGGTGTCGTCCAGTATGGAAAAAAAAGAGGGCACCCCGTTAAGGGCGGGGTCTATTCTGACATCCACATTTTCAATACCCTTGCCTTGTTCGGTCGTTAAGCAGACGAGTTCACTCGGAGGGTAAGGATCACCATTACAAATTTTGTTACCGTCTTTAATCATGATAAATATTCGGCAAGAGTCCACATTTCCAGCCAGGTCCTGCACCCACAGGTTAAGCGCTTGAACGCCCAAATCTTTACAATCAAAAACAACGTGAGTAATCGGGTTGCCAAGCGTATCGTACGGAAAACCGGTACCAACGCCTGCCCGACTGATGCCTGTAATAATCTGGTTGGTACGCGAGTGATTGTCCTCCTTGTACTGCAAAAAATCAGTATCCCAAAGCGTAATCATCTTGGTCGGCATGATGTTCACGCTCAGGTTATTGATGCACGCCACCGTCGGTTTTTTGCAATCTTTAATCGTAAACGAAATAGTACAGGTATCGCTCTCCGTGCCCTGGGTGATGATCCATTGGATGAGGTGCGTACCGTACGGAAGTTTGGCATCGAAATAGGCCGAGGGCGAAAGCGCCGATTGCCACCGCAGGCGCGCGGTCAGGGTGTCGCCCTGCAGGGTATCTTCCAACGCAAAA
>JBMOHO010000071.1:0-13436 GCA_049317805.1 Saprospiraceae bacterium | reverse complement strand
ATAGGCGTGGTGATGCAAAATACCATCATTGACTTGCAAAAAAGCAATTACAGCGCCCTGGTGGCCCTCTTGCACCAGTATTTATTGCAGGGTGATCCGGCAGTACAATTGTATAGCCATGACGGACCTGACTACCTCATTGACCCCCAAACCGTTCGGGTAGAACCCAACCCGGTGAGTTTAGAGGCCGACGACTACCGGGTATCTTTTGAGGTGCGCAACATTGGAGAAAACACTGGCGGGCCGCTCAGCATCCATCTGGAACAGGGTTTGCCTGACAATACGGTACTCAACCGCCTGGCTGATACCATTCCGGCACCAGCTAACCGCGTAGCCTTGTCTTTTGACATATCCAATGCTGGCAGTAAACCTGGCTTGAACCGGTTTTTTGCTGAAATAGACCGCGAAAACAACATTCAAGAGCTTTCAGGTGCGGCGGAAATGAACAACAACCTCGTAGATGCATCCGGCACTAAAGGCATCGACGTGTATTTTTTCGCCAACGACGTGCAGGCCCTTTATCCGGAAGCGTACGGCATTGTAAGCAAACCGAATGTCACATTCAGGGCTTCTACGTACAGCGTAACGGCACCTGCTCAACGTTATTTATTCGAACTGGATACCACATTTAGGTTCGACAGTCCGTTCAAGAAAACCCATGTGTTGCAACAAGCGGGTGGCCTATTGTCCTGGAAACCCAGTGTGAGCTGGTCTGACAGCACGGTGTACCACTGGCGGGTGGCCCGCGACAGCTTGGTGAACGGCGTAGTGCCCTGGCGTACCCGTTCGTTTGTATACCTGACTGGCAGCAAGCCCGGCTGGAACCAGTCGGTGTTTGGCCAATACCGCGACGACAACCTGATAAACCTCCGTGCGGAAGACCCTGCACAAAAAATTGTTTTTTCGGACAATGCGGCAAACCTGATCATCAGCCTGGCTTACCGGAACGCCAACCGATACATGGGTTTTCAGAACAGTTATTACGAAGGATTTTACGGAGACTACGGCTGGAACATTCGGGGCATTCAAAAAGGAGCCGGCATCACCATGCTCGATCCCACAACCGGCCGATTCATCCAAAATCCGCCAGGCAGCCCCTGGAATACGGATACCCTTAATGCCAAATTCTATTTCTGGTTTAATGTACAAGACTCCCTTCAGCGCATTGCCATGATGGATTTCATAGAAAATGAGATTCCTGACGGCATACTGACCGGCGTCATAGCCTTCAACAATACGGTGGATTCTGTGGGTTACGACCCAAGGGCATGGGGGAAGGACTCCACTTCATACGGCAAAAACCTGTTTCAAGTGCTGGAAGCGCAAGGCGCAAAAGATGTGCGCCGCCTGACCGAATACACCAAATCGCCCTGGCCATATGGATTTGTTTTTCGAAAAAACGAGCCCACTTATGCTTCCAGTGACACGTTTGTGGTCAATCCGATCAATACCTTCGAGGTCAGAGGCAGTTTTTTGGCCAAATGGCCCACTGGTGCCCTGGAAACACCCCTGATAGGCCCGGCCAAACGTTGGGTGAGCTTGCACTGGAAACCCGACATTCCGGACGCGCCGAAAGAATTCGGGATGGTTCGGTTGTACGGCGTTCGGGATGCGCAAACCACAGACACCCTGCTGATGGAATTTGAACAGGGGGTAGACACCAGCTTGAACGCCGTTTCGGTGGCGGATTTCCCCCACTTGCGCCTGCGATACGACGCCCTCGATTCTTTGAACAGAACCTACACGTCCATCGGATATCTGCGCGTGCTGTATGAAGGCATTCCCGAAGGCGCGCTTGATCCTGCTGCCCTTGCCGGGTTTAATTTCCCCAAGGACACCCTCCCGCAAGGAGAAACCATGCGCGCCCGCATGGCTTTTGTGAATGTTTCAGACGTGGACATGGACAGCCTGCTGGTGCATTACCGGGTGCAAGACGGAAACAATGTCCAGAAAACTGTAGTGGCTCGAAACAAACCCCTGAACAGCGGCGACACCTTGATGACCGCCGTGGAATTTGATACCCGCTACCTGAGTGCCGGGCCGCAACGGCTGTTGATCGATGTGAATCCGAATGACGACCAGCCGGAGCAATTCCACTTCAACAACGTGTGGATCAAAGACTTTTTTGTGGCGCGCGACGACCGGAACCCGCTGCTGGATGTCACCTTTGACGGCGTACACATCCTGGACGGCGACCTGGTGTCGCCCAGCCCGGAAATCATGGTCAGCCTGAAAGACGACAACCCGTATTTACCGATGACCGACACCTCCACGTTTTTTGTGAGTTTGCAAAAACCGGACGGCAGCGTGGCACCTTTGTCGTTCCTCGATCCGGAGCTGCGCTTTTACCCGGCTGATCCGAAACAGTTGCCCAAAAAGAACACCGCACGACTGGAATGGCGGCCACGTTTTACGGAAGATGGCGACTATCGTTTATTGGTGAACGGGCGCGATGCTACGGGCAATGAATCGGCTGATCTGGACTATGCCATTGGATTTTCGGTGGTGACGCAGGCGTCTTTGGGCAACATCCTGAACTACCCGAACCCGTTTTCCACCTCTACCTGTTTTGTGTACACGATGACGGGCGACGAGCCGCCGGCGCGTTTCAACCTGCAAATCATGACCGTGAGCGGGCGGGTGGTGCGCGAGATTACGCAAGCCGAGTTCGGTTATTTCCGGACAGGCACCCACCAGAGTGACTATTGCTGGGACGGTAAGGATCAGTATGGCGACCAATTGGCCAATGGCGTGTATTTATACCGGATTATGGCCAAAAAAGCGGATGGCAGCGAGTACCCCATCCGGGAAGATGCCCGTATTGACGGTTTTTTCAAGAATGGCTTTGGGAAAATGGTGTTGATCCGCTGATGCATGCTCCATGAGCAGCAGTACCGAAGCGGGGTTCGGTGGTCCTTTGTGGGTACGGGAGCAGTTGCGGTGTTGCAGCTGGTTCAATTGGCCGGTTTTGCCCGCATGGCGGGGCCGGAAGCGACCGGCGAATTCACGCTGGTAGCGGCGTTGGTGTCTATGGGTTTGCCCCTGGCAGAGGCTGGCATCGGGCAGGCCGTGGTGCAAACGGGTAGTCTTCAGGCAGATCGACTGTACAGCCTGCTGCTGTTGAGCACTTTATGGAGCGCCTTGTTGTACGCATTGTGGTGGTGGCTTTCGCCCTTTTGCCTGTCTGTGTTTGAGCGCGAAGATTTGGCAGGACAGGCCCGCTTGTTGGGTGCCACCTGGCTAATGGCGCCCCTGAATGTGTTGTGCACGGGTGTGCTGCAGCGTACATTTCGGTTCGATTTGCTGGCGCGTACGGAATCGGTGTCGTGGTTGTGCTCCGTCGGGCTGGTGATGTATCTGGCATTTGCCGGTTGGGGAAGCTGGGCCATGGCCATTGGGTTCAGCATGCGCCAAATGCTGGCAACGGCAGGCATGGGCTGGGCTTTGTGCACGATCTATCCCTTGCATGCTGCGCCATTGGCCAAATGGAAAGACCTGCAATCGATGTTTCATTTCGGGTGGCTGGAAACGATGTCGCGTTTGGCTGATCAATGGTCAAATAATTTGGATAAAGCGGTTGTGGGTCGGTTTTTGGGCGCTGAAGCGCTTGGCGTGTACAACTTAGGCTACACTTTTTTGGCCATGCCCACCGGGCGATTGGGCTACATGGTATCGCGTGTGACCTTCCCGGTTTTTGCCCGCATGCGAGAAAATCAGGCCGGTTTGAACGCGTTTTTCCGCGAAACCACGCTCGACATCGTGTATCTGTTGTATCCCTTGTATGGATTTGCATTTGCGTTTGCGCCTGAAATGGTGCAGACGGTGTTTGGCGAAGCGTGGATGGGCGCTGTTTCGGTCATTCGCGTATTTTGTTTGTTGGGGTTTGTGCGCACTGTGGGGACCCCTATACCGCAATTGTTGCGTGGTATGGGTAAACCACAATGGTCGTTGTACTGGCTGCTGGGCATGACTGTTGTGTCAAACCTGGCCTTATGTTTATTGATGTGGGCATGGCCCGACGTGCTGGCCGCCGCCTGGAGCCAACTGTTGATACAGGGCCTCGTAGGCTTTTGGGGTTATCGGCTATTGACGACCTGGTCTGGCGTGGATGCAAGCGAGGCCTGGACGGCTGCACTCAAAATCGGATTGCTGGTTTCCGTTCCATTGTTGCTGTGCCTTGGCCTGGAGCTGTGGCACGTCCAATGGCCCTGGATGTACAAAACAGGCATTTTTGGGTCTTTTCTGTGCTGGTTTTTGTGGAAAGGCCCGGCCGGCGCCCATTTGAAAAAGTTTTTACGCTGATGCATGGGCACAAAAAAAGGCAACTATATACTGCCCTTGCTGGCGTCCTCGCCAGCAATAAACGGAACAAAAAGCACCTACTCACCGCCGCACCACCACCTTCTCCGAAAACACCGCCCCGCGTGCCTGCCGAATCATCAAATAATACACCCCTTCGGGTAAATGGGCCACCGATATAGACGGCATCCATTGATCGCTACTGTACACCACCCGACCGAGGGCATCGGTGAGTTGCACAGAGGCCACCTGCTCGGGCGTGGACAGGTCGAGGTAGAGGATGTCCTGGGCGGGGTTGGGGCGCACCACGCCTGTGAATGCGCTGCCGGGCGTGCCTGTTCCCACCGTAATGCCCACTTCAAACACAAAGCCGTAGTTACAGCCGGCGCCGTCGAACAGCACAAGTGTGTAAAAGCCGGGGGATAGTCCACTTATGGAAGCCGTGCTGTCGCCGGTGTTCCACACATAGGCAAACGGCCCGTTGCCCGAGGTGACGGCAAAATCGATGCGTCCGTTGAGCGAGTCCACGCCCGTGGCGTTGGTGACGCTGGAGGAGGATTGCGGGGCGTTCACCACATTAAGGTTGGTTTGAGCGGTGTCTGCGCAACCGACGGCGTCGGTAAGGGTGACTGCGTACAGTCCGGTGGACAATCCACTGATGCCCGGACCGCTTGCGCCGGTGTTCCACATAAAAGTGATGGGCGTTTGCAACACGCCGCCGGGCAGTGCAGTGAGGGCGCCGGTAGAGCCGGCGCCACACAGGAGCGTATCGCCACTGATGGACACGGTAGGCGCGCTGGCTGGAATGAGGATGGTTTGTTCATTCACGCGGCTTCTGGCGTCGGTGAAAGTGAAGCGGTATTCACCGGCGGGCAGGCTGTCGAGGCGGACACCGGAATTGCCCTGAGCGTCAGTCCAGGTGTATTGGATGGGGGCGCAGCCGCCACCGAGGGTCCAGTTGATGGCGCCCTGGCCTGTGTTGTGGCATACGGCGTCTACTTGCAGGTTATTGGGGCCGGGAGTGAAGGTGTGCTCGTAAGCGCCGATGTCTACGGTGCCTTCCTGGATGCGGGGGTCGCCGTTGAGGTCGGTGAGTAAGCCGAAGGTGTTGACCACGTCGTTGTTTCCGGCATTGATGGCGGGTGAGCAGGCGGAAAGGCGGTAGTCCTGGGCGGCGGGATTGCGAAACAGCGGGTTGGTTTCAAAAAGGGTGGTGGAATCGTAGCGGGAGGGGTCTTTGTAAATGACCCATTTTTCGTTGATGCTGTCCGTAAAAAGACAGTTGGTTAGGGTGATGCTGTCTACGTTTTCGAAGAGGAAACCGGGGGTGTAGTATTTGGGCCCGGATCCACCATTGATGTTTGTGACTTTGTCGAATATGGTGTTGCTGATGTTGACTTTTATGTCTTTGTTAATGCCTGAGTTATATGATGTATCTCTTGAAAAGGTGCAATTATGAATAGCTAAGGAGTCAAGTACTATAAAAGATACATTAGAATTATAAAAAAGATTATTTTGAAACATTCCACCTTGATTATAGTTAATAAATTCAACATCAGAATTATATATAATATTGTTTGTTTGGCGAGGAACAGCTAAATTTAGAGTAACAAATTTAATTGATGAACTATTATATATTATATTATTAATATATATGTATTGGTCGTAATATTGATCATTTAAGACATTTGAATACCACTCAAAGGATAAAGATGAGGATTCTTTAAAAACACAATTTTGACTAATTGATTGTAATATCCCATATGCATTAATCTCGAAATGTGCAATAGCACTAGTCTTATTAATATCACTAAAGTTGCAACTCATAATTTGTATTTTAATGTTTCCAGTGCTACTATTTTGATTAATAATTATTTGTTGAAAGCCATTGTCAAAAAATATACAATTGATAAATTTATATGTATTCCAACTTGTCATCCTTACCTTTGGGATATACAATACAGTTCCACTATTGCTGTTGTTATCTTTAAAAGAGCAATTCCATAAAGCAAACGAATCTGTTCGCTCGCTTTCAAGCACATACATGCAACCGCCTAAAAACGCCTGATTCCCATAAAACTGGCAATCGTCAAAATCTTTCTCCCGATCCCACCACGATGCTCCGTTTTTGAACACTGCCCCTCCCTGTCCATTGCTGCTTCTGTTGGCCCTAAACACACATTTTTCGAACCCTGGTGAGACAGAGCCAGTACCCGCCCCATTGATGTACACCGCTCCGCCGTCGCGTTGGGCGGTATT
This sequence comes from Saprospiraceae bacterium, assembly GCA_049317805.1. Lineage (GTDB taxonomy): Bacteria > Bacteroidota > Bacteroidia > Chitinophagales > Saprospiraceae > M3007. Next base: position 6,878 of record JBMOHO010000071.1, on the reverse strand, counting down.
GTTTTCAAACGCGCAGTTGCGCATCAGCGCATAGGCTATGCTGTTGGCCCCGTCAATGTACAGGGCGCCACCCGACAAGCCGGGTTGGCCATTAGTGCCAGCGGGTTTGTTGGCCACTGCGTTTCGGAACACAAAACCGTCGATGAGCGTGGTGCTGTCCGGGTGGTATAGGTACACAAGGTTGTAGCTGTTGTCGAGGCTGTCGTTCGGGGTGCCGATATCGCCGTCGAGGATGGACTTGCCACCGGCGGGGCGGTCGACTAATTGGGTTTCTGTACCCACAAATCCGCCGTAGAGCCGCACGCCACTCCATGGCTCGAAAGCCATACTGCGGTTGCCGGTTTCAGACGGGTGGTACACGCCCTGTGCTACCCACACTTCGTCGCCGTCTTGTGCCATTACGAGGGCGTCGTGCAGGTTGGTGAAGGCATTGACCCAGTTGCTGCCGTTGTTTTGGCCAGTGGCTGTGGGGTTTACGTGCCAGCGTTGGCCTTGCGCTATAAGCATGGTCGGAAGGATGAGGAACAATAGGAAGCAGCTATTTTTCATGAGGAGGTGTGTTGATCTGTGGAATGGGGAATATGGAATGGGACTTGAGTTTCACTGTTTGGGTTGTGTAGGCCCCTTTGAGATGACAGCGTTGGGTTTGGCACAGCAATCTGACGCAACGTTGTCCCTCACAAGGGGCCTACACAAGCCAAAGGCTAAAGCATAGATACGTCTTAAAGCCTGTTGGTGACCACCAAAGTCAGTTGTTGGGTACCGAAGGCCGTTTGTACATGCAGGGTATACGCCCCCGGCAGCAGGCGCGGCCAGGCGGCGGTGCTGAGCTGCACGTCGCCGGCGGGCAAATCAAGTTGGTCGTGGTGCAGCACCGACCCGTACTGGTCACTTAGCTGTACCGTTACGCTGCCTGCTTCCGGAATGTTGACATTCACCCGAAACACACCCGTGTTCGGGTTGGGGTACACGCGGGCACTCCACATGGGGGCTGCCACCTGAGTGGCGCGTTCAGGTCGGGCGCGTACATGTTCCGGTTCACCCTTTTGGAGTACAAACCGACGCGGATTGCCGTCCAATTCATACGCTTCTGCGTGCAGCGTCTGCTCGTCGATTTGCAAGCTCAGCTCCGCCTTCTGGTCCAGCGCTTCCAGTTCGAGGAAAAACAGGGGTTCGCCTTCCTGGTAGTCGTAGGCATTGGCATCGGGGGTGGCATGGGCGTCGAACCACAGCACCCGCACTTCGCCCGGTACGGGTTCGTGCCAGCCGTTGTTGAGGCTGCCCGCCAGTTCGGGGCCTACGATGCGAACGTCCTTGAGTTTGAATAGGGTCGGATCGTAATTAAGCACCATTTGCCAGGCACTGGCGCTCAGCGCCCGTTGTGCATATACCGGTACGGTAATCCCGGTTTGTCCTTTTGCGGCTGCGGCCGACGACGGAGTGGTGTAACCGATTCCCGTGGTAAAATCTTCCGGGCGGTTGTAAATGGCATTCCTATTCACGTCGCCCACCTTAAGGGCAATGAAGTGCCCGTCTTTATCCAAAGGAGGGACAAACAATGATTTGTTTTCTGGGAATGACGTTTGAAAAGGATTGTTTGGATTGGGAAATGTGAAAGCAGCGTCTACAAATCGCCATGATGGAGTAGTCCCTGGGAATTTGGTTTCCAGTCCAAGAATTACTTTTCTAATCTCTACAATGTCTTGGCTAGTAATACTACCAGACTTATTGGCATCGGCTGCAATCATTCTATACGGACTTTCGAACGTCAGTGGAAAATTGAATGGCTCCAACCCCAATATATGCTTCTGTATCAGCACCAAATCATACGTAGTCACCCCATTCAAAGGGTCACTGTCTTTTTCAGGGGTAAATACCTGCTCCACCCCTGGCAGGGTACACAAGCACAAACTCCCGCTGCCGGTTTGGGAATTGCTCGTAAATTCACAGCCCAACTGGCCGCCTGCGGTGTGGGTATAATCCACATCCGTCACAGTTTGATCCAGCTTCCACCAGGGCCTGAAGCTGAACGGGAATCGTTTGGTGCACAGGTCGTCCCCGCTGTTGTCGGCGCCGGTTTTGTAGATGGATTCAAACTGGGGTAGGCATTCATCTATACTGTTTTGTTCCATCAAATATGCATCGTATACCTCTACTCCGGTGATGCAACTTTGTGTACCCTGAAAGCCTAAGCGGGCCAGGCCAGTCGGGTTGGACGCTTGTAGTTGTATATCTGCACTTGAGATGTCGATCGTCAGGCGCAATATATTTGCCTGTCCAGCCAGAGGTGCAGCAGTGATGCAGGCTGACGGGGCACAGTAATCGCAACTACTCAACGCGGCACTCCAGGTCAATAGGGCACCCGAATAATGCACGTCCAACACCACTTTTGCTGCTTCGTAGTCCTTAGCGAGCGTGGTATATAAATTCACGTCAAAAAACAGATCGGTGCAATCGTTCGCCGTTGGTGGCGGGAAAGCCGTTTCCTCAATCTTGATGGTATTGTACGCGCAGTTGATCGGGCAGTTGACGCCATCGCCCCATTCGAGCTCCCGTTCGGTGTCGCCTGTAGCGGGCGCACAACACGATCCGCCCAATTGCATGCGGCGGTTAGGGGTCAAGCTCACCGTGGTGTTGGCGCAGTCAGAGGCCAGTAAAGGGCCATTGAACACAATATAAAACAGGGTATTGGTCGTATTGGGCGAGTTGGTATTGAATGTAGTGAGTTGGATTTGTTCACCCTGGGCGTACACCCTCCTGTTCATGCTGTTGTTGAACGGCAGCTCGTTGTACAATTCTGCGGTCATGGAATTGTTGACCGGCTCAATGAAAGCCTCACCCATGAACTGTGTGGAGGACACCACCATCAAAAAATCCAGGGCGTCCACACTGTAGTTGGTGGGAGCAGCATCAAGCGACGACATGTACACCGCCACGCGTTTGCGGTTCGGGAAATCTGTTGTGGGGTCATTTTCTACGCTGCCAAGCCGCAAAGTGAGCGACGGCGGAGCGCACGCCGCAGGAATGGTCACTGATTTGGCATCAGCGTTGCCACCCACAAAGCCCGGGCCGGTACACGGCGGCTGCCCCGGGTGCTGCAACACAATGGAAGTCAGGCTTGTCTCCACCGCTTCGCCCGGAAAGGCGTCTACGGCAATGACAAATAATAATTTGCGCCCATAAACAGTCAAACTGGTAGACTCCCCGCCGACACCTGAATAATAAAAAGCAAAAGTACCGTCGGCTTCGTTTACCGAAAAGTCGTAAGCATCCGGATTGAACGGGTCATTGAGCGCCAGCGGGGTGCATTCTTCCGAGCGCTTGGCGTTCAGCCGGCTCCAAACGCTACTGGTATATACACCGGAGAAGGCATCCAGGCGGCCGGTAACAGACAACTGGGCGATGTCAAGGGTGTAGGGACAGGAAGGGGAGGTGCAGTTCTGATCACCCACCCGTTCGATGTACACATAATAAAACAATGGGGAGCAAGCAGTTTGGTCTTCGCATTCGGGCGGAACCCCCGGGTCGCTGATCAGCCCGGTGGGTTGCACCTCATCGTAAATAGTGATGGACCAATTGCAGTCGTTGTCTTGAGCTTGTAGACCGCTGTGTAAGCCTCCGCACAAAAGCAACGTAAGCAGGACAGCATGCCATTGAGGTTTCATGGCAGAGGGGGGATTGGGGGCTGCCTGGGAGTGAGGGGCATGGCCTATTGGCATTTTTCCAAATAAAAATTGGAAATTACCCCCCCCCGAATAGCTTTTATGCTGCCGGGCGGCGTGGGTCTGTTGAACTAAGAAATGTTTCATAATTGGGTGGTTTTGGAGTGCAGCGCTTTTGAAGCATGCCACACCGTGTGTAAAAAAGGGTGTCTACCTTTCAGAAGACCTACACGGAGGATTAAAAAAAAGTCCAAAAGCAAAACCCGCTGTAGCCGTTTCGAACCGGCCATGGCGTGTACCGCTTGTGGGGTACTTGCAGTGCATTGCAAAGTTGCAGGACTTACCCCAAAAAGGCAAGGGAACAAAAAAATATTTGTGGCACGGCCAAAAAGCAGTTTTTATTTGGCGAAACAGGCTTTTTCGCACACGATGCCGCATTTAAGCTATCAAAAAAGACAGCCAGCCGACAAATGTTCATTAACCAATTGATTTAGTTAAAGTTGGAATATTAAGTTAGTGTGAAGTTAGGGGTTTTGCTCGTATTTTGCCCTTGCTGGCGTCCTCGCCAGCCATAAACGGTGGAATGAGCGGCTCCTCATGCAGCTAAGCAGCAGAAGCGGTCATTTACTTGCAGGCAGGCAAGGAACAACCGTATATTTACCCAATGAATAAATGGCTTTTTTTGCTGCTTTTACAAACAGCGACCCTTTCCGCACAAACGCCCCGGCTCAACAAATACTGGGTGACCTTTTCTGATAAAAACAATTCGCCGCATTGTTTGTGCAGGCCCGCCGAACTGCTGTCGGCCCGCGCCCTGGAACGACGAGCCAAAGCCGGCATTCCGCTTGATGAAACAGATTTGCCTGTCAACCCCGAATATGTAATGGGTCTGAAATCGCAAGGCGCCCGCATACACCTCACTTCGCGGTGGCTCAATGCAGCAGCAGTCATCGCCGATTCCCTGACAGCCACGCTGCTAAATACCCTGGAATATGTGGATACGGTACAATATGTGGGTCCAGACCTGCGCATCCGCAATGCGCCCAATCCGGCTCCGAAAATACGTACGCCACGCCAAAACACGCCTAAACCGCCAAACCCGGACAACCCATTTGGCTACTCTGCCATGCAAAACAACCTGTTGAACCTGCCGTTCCTGCATTTTGCGGGGCATCGGGGGCGCGGTATTTGGGTGGGGGTGATGGATGGCGGTTTTACTGCTGCTGATGTGTTGCCGTTTTTTGACAGCGTGGCCAACGATGGTCGGCTGTTTATGGCGCGCGATTTTGTGGAACGCGATGATTACGTGTTTGAAGCCGCCACGCACGGCACATCGGTGCTGTCGGCCATGGCGGCCAATGTGCCTGGGAGGCTCGTGGGCGGCGCGCCGGATGCCACGTATTTTTTATTCAAAACCGAGGACACCGGCGGCGAATTTCCCATTGAAGAGTGCAACTGGGTGGCTGCGGCAGAATATGCTGACAGCATGGGGATAGACATCATCAACGCATCTTTGGGGTACACTTCGTTCAACGATGCTGCTTTGAGCCACTCCTTTGAGGTGCTAAATGGCCGCACGGCGATCGGTTCCCGTGGCGCCTCCATAGCTGTTCAAAAAGGGATGGTGGTGTGCAACAGCGCGGGCAACTCCGGCGACGAACCCTGGAAGCACATCGGCGTGCCGGCAGATGCACCCGGCGTTATTGCCGTGGGCGCATTGGATTACGATGGTGCCCGGGCTTCATTCAGCTCGTTTGGGCCCACGGCCGACGGGCGCATCAAACCGGACCTGTGCGCGCCGGGCTTGCAGGTGGTGGTGGCGGGCAGCAAAGATTTTGAGTTGGGCATGTCCAGCGGCACCTCACTTGCTTCGCCGATGCTTACGGGTGGCATTGCCGCCTTGTGGAGCGCTTTTCCGGAAAAGACCGCTGACGAAATCATAGATGCCGTGTACGCCTCGGCGGATCAGTACAATCGGCCAGATGTGGAGCGCGGGTACGGCCTGCCCGATATGTCAAAAGCATGGGGTACCCTGGCGGGTTTTGTGCATGATGGGAACTTCGTCAACGACGCCCGCAACGGCTTCTTTGCGTCTGACCCGGAGGCGGGGACGTTGACGTTTTGGAGCATGGTGCCGTTGTCTCCACCCAAAGCAGTGTACCTGAAAAATGGTCTGGGCCAAAGCATACCCGTATCTTTCCAGTATGCACAACAAAGGGTGGCGCGAATAGCACTGGAAGGTTTGTCGGATTTACCAGCGGGAACATATTCCATGATCTGTGTGACGGCCACCGACGTGATGCCGTTTATGGGGTTGGTGTGGCATTGAGCGCTTGTTTTTATTTTTTATGGGGGAAAAAGAGTACGTGCAAAAAAAATGGACGGCAGGCAGCAAAAGCCATAAACATGGTGTCTACCATTTAAATCTTTTTCCTATGCGCTATTTCTGCTCCATGTTATCGGTCGTAGTTGTATTCCTTGGGAGTACCGTTTTTGTTTACAGCCAGGGCAACCCCTGCCAACCGCCCATACCGCCCACCATATTGATTCCGGTGACATTATGCGCCGAAGATGTGCCATACACCTTGCCGTGGGGCGATGTTGCCCAGGGTTCCGGTACATACTCGGTGACGTATACCTCGGTGAATGGTTGCGACAGCATCGTACGACAAACCGTTACCGTAAAACCACCGATTATTAGAAACCTGGGTGTATTTTCCTCTTGCAACAGTTTCTGTATATGGGTTTGTGGAGAAGAATTTTGTTACGAAGGCACCTATTCCGTGGTTTGCACTTCTTATTTGGGATGCGACAGCACTGTGGTGTTTTCGATTTTCCCGACCGGCGTGCCCAGGGGCGGTGTAGTGTATGATGATTTGAATGGAAACGGTGCCAAGGATATCACCGAGCCCTATTTGAACGGCGTAGAAGTGCATTCGAGTTCCGGGCAGGTTCAGGTCACCAATGCGCAAGGCAAATACAGTTTTCCAACCTTGAATACGTTCGATACCCTGTTTATCCCCAATCCGCCAAACAATTCGCCAGGCACCATACCAGCCTATTTTGCTTATTACGCCAATCCGCCCTTTACTGCATGCATCGATTTTGGCATTTTGCCATCGGCCGGGTCGGCTACCGGGTTGGTGTTCATAGATTTCAATGCCAATGGCGTTTTTGATGCCGGCGACCAAAAACTGGATCAGGTTGGCGTCAATG
>JBMOHO010000070.1:0-13458 GCA_049317805.1 Saprospiraceae bacterium | reverse complement strand
GTCCAGAAATGCTTTGTACGCGTCCACATCGGGCGTAAAGCCAACCGGCTGGTTGAGCAGGGTTTTGCCATCGTGGTGCATCAGCACGTAGTAAGGTTGCGACGCGGCACCAAAGTTGTTGATCTCAAATTTGGCCCATTTATCGCCCTTGGTGCGTATTTTTTCTCCGGTATGGGGGTCGTACAGGTATTGAAACTTGCTGTCGGGAAACAGGCGTTCCTGATCGTCGACATACAGCGATACCAGCACATATTTGTCTTTGAGTTGCTTGTGGATTTCGGGGCGGAACCACACATTTTCCTCCATTTTGCGGCAATTGACGCATCCGTAGCCTGTGAAGTCGACAAACATCGGTTTGTTCAGGCGTTTGGCTTCTGCCAGGCCTTCGTCAAAATCGTGGAAACAATCGAGTCCGTGCGGACAGTCCATGGGCCGGAAAAAGTTGTAATGCACGGGCGGTGCGATGCCGCTGAGCAGCGATAGCGACTGGTAGTTGAGCAGTCCCCAGCCCAAATAACCCACAAAAGCAAAAGCCAGTGTGCCCACTGCCAAACGCGCCGGATTCATGCGTCCGGATGCGCCCTTGAGCGCTGTGAAGCCAAACTGGTACAGGCCCAGACCGAGGCCAATGAGTATCCAAATGCCAATAAACAATTCAAACTTGAGTACTTCCCAGTGCCGCACCATGTCGGCCGTGCTGAGGAATTTAAAAGCCAGGGCCAATTCGAGGAAACCAAGCGTCACTTTCACGTTGTCCATCCATGAACCCGATTTTGGCAGCGAATTCAGCCAGCTTGGGAACATGGCAAACAAGGCAAACGGCAAGGCCAAGGCAAGCCCAAAACCAAACATGCCCACCAGCGGGCGGAGGGGAATGAGGCCAAACAGCGCGTCGCCGGCGTTGTTTTTGGCAGTTTCCACCAGCAAGGTGCCGACAATGGGGCCTGTGCAGGAAAAAGACACCAGCGCCAGGGTAAAGGCCATGAAGAAAATGCCCAGTAAGCCGCCGCGGTCCGCCATTTTGTCGCTGCTGTTGACCCAGGAAGAGGGCAAGGTGATTTCGAACAGCCCGAAGAAGGACAGGGCAAACACCACGAACACCACAAAAAACAGCAGGTTGAAATACATATCGGTGCTCATTTCATTGAGCACTGTTGGGCCAAACACCATGGTGAGGACGATGCCGATGCTCACGTAAATGATGACGATGCTGGCACCGTACCACAGCGCGTTCCGGATTCCTTTAGCGCGGTCTTTAGACCGTTTGGTAAAAAAACTGACTGTCAGGGGCACCATCGGGAATACGCAGGGCGTCAGCAATGCCAACAGACCGCCCAAAAAACCGCCGACAAAAACCCAAAGCAGGGAAGTGCCCTTTTGCGGGGTGATGCCACAGGCGTTGACAAACTGCGCTGAATTGATGTCGCGTTTGGATTCAAATACGCCCTTAAAATTGGGGTCATCTGAAGGTATACCAGGCGTGTTGGGTAGGGGAGCCGCCGCCGATACTGTATCGGACGGCACATTTTCTTGATGTACAGGTGTTTCGGTCAGGCCGGGTGTTTCCGGAGTACCGGGCTTCGGATCGCCGGGGGCTGGCACCGGTTCGCCTTTTTTGGGTTCCGGGGTGGTGCCGCTGCCGGTTTTGCAGGCGGGCATGTTCAGGTTGAATTCGGCGTCTTTGGGCGGCAGACACATTTGGTCGTTGCAGCACATGTAATTGAGGTAGCCGTTGATGGGTTTTGACGGGTCAATAACCGTAACGCGTTGGGTAAAAACGGCTTTGTGTTTGAATTTGGTGAGCTCTACACCAAATACTTTATCGAACAGCTTTACGATTTCGCCACTTTCCTGGGCTTTGCCGATCAGTTTGAAGTGAGGGCCGTCTTCAAAATTGACGGTGGTGGGCACCGGCCCTTCATCGCCGCTCATAAATTGTGAATACGTGTACCATCCGTCTTGAATGGTGCCGGTCATAATGATGTCGACCTGGCAATTGCCAGCGTCGCGCACTTCGTATGTCCAGGAAACAGGGTTTTGGGCAGAGATTGCAGCGGCCGACAAGAAGAGGATGCTCCAAATGGCAGCAGCACGGCTAAAAAAAGTGGTGTATGTAGTCATGTTAGCGGGATACTAATGGCAGATAGACGAGAGGCGCAGCCAAAACGCTGCACGTTTGTATTAAATTGCAAAAATACAAAGGGAAAAGTTATTAAAAAACTTGTCTTGGTTCTAAAATCGACTTATCTTTGCGCTCCGTTTTCCAAACAGAATTTTTTTACAAGACGCGATCATGAAACGCACATACCAACCTTCGCGCCGGGTGCGCAAAAACAAACACGGTTTCCGCACACGTATGGAATCTAAGAATGGCCGCAAAACGCTGGCCCGCCGCCGCAAAACCGGTCGCTGGAAACTGACGGTTTCCGACGACAAACGACTGAAATAAGCCCTGATGCATTCGAGGCTTTTTTATAAACATGAGCCTCATGGCCACCGACAACACATTTCAACGGGCTGAACGTTTAAAAAGCCCAGTGGTGATTGCCCGTTTGTTCAAAGAAGGGCAATCGTTCATGGCTTATCCGGTACGTGTTGTTTGGATGAATATGCCTGCTGAAGACATAGAGGCGACTTTCCCCGTGAAGGTCGCCTTTTCTGTTTCCAAAAGAGTGTTCAAAACGGCCGTCGTCCGCAACCTCCTCAAACGCCGCATGCGCGAGGCCTATCGCCTGCACAAGGCCGACTGGTACGGGCTGTTGCAGGAAGCGGCCCTGCCTCCCATTGCCCTCATGCTGATTTATGTGGCCAAGGAACCATTGCCTTACAAAGAGATTGAATCTGGCGTTCGCAAAATGATGCGCAAATTGCCGTAGCGCTTTTTCGGGTGGCAACCGGGTGTGTTAACTTCGGTCAAGGAAGCCTGCGCGCCACCGACCACAATCCGTATCCAATTAGTCCGGCAAATGCAGCCATGCCCAGCAGCAGGTAGCCGTAGTGCATGCTCATTTTGTACACGGCCAGGAAAACGATGGCGACCAAAAAGAGGGTGGGTACTTCGTTTAACGCCCGGTAAAAACGGTGGCCGTATTGTACCGAACCCCGCTCCAGCGCCTGGATGTGCCATTTGGTATAGTGTGTATAGGCACTCAACAACACCAATAAGGCCAATTTGACCTGCATCCAGCTTTGCGTAAGCCAGGCAGGCTGGATGACGAGCAGCATCGTCCCAAAACTCCAGGTCATGAGCACCGCAGGCACGATGATGATGCGGTACACTTTCCATTCCATGAGCTTGTACTGCCCACACAGGATGTCCCGCTCCGGGGCTGGTTTAGTAATTGCTTCCGCATGGTACACCATCAACCGAACCAAATAAAACATCCCGGCCATCCAGGAAACCATGCCAATGAGGTGAAGTGACTTTGCGAAGTAATACAATGTACAGTTATGAGTTTTGAGTTTTGAGTTATGAGTTTTGAGTTTTGAGTTTTGAGTTTTGAGTTTTGAGTGATCAGTTTTGAGTTTAGAGTGAGGGGTTTTGAGTGAAAACAAATCGCGTAATACTCAAAACTCAAAACTCAAAACTCAAAACTGTTTAACGTAATCGAGTACGGGGTCTTTGCCTTGTCGGAAATCTTCAAAATGGAGAGGAAGGAGTACGTCGGGTTGTAAGACCGGGCCTTTGACTTTGTCGTTTTTATAGCGCTGGGTGGCCACCAGCAGCGGCAGTCGGCTGTTGGGCAAAGTGAGTGTTTTGGCGGCGAAATAAAAACTGGGTCGTTGGCCGCTGGGCTCCCCGACAAGGGTGGCGTTGCTGTTAAACTGGTAATGAAGAGCTGTTTCGAGGGCGCCGTTTTGGGTATAAGTATTGGTGGCCACAAACAGCTTTTTCTTTGCCTTACCCACGGGCAATCGTTTGAGTTCCTTCAAGAGGGCAATGGCGTCGTCGGCATAACCATCGGTGTTGAACCGCAAGTCGATGAGCAACTTGGCCTCCGGTTCCTGTTTCAGCAGGTTCAGGAGGGTATCGGCATAAAACTGAAAGGGTGGCAACTGGTTGGCCATCAGGGTGTCACCACGGGTGAGGGCCATTTCGCGACTCAGCGAGCGGTTGATCTGAAAGTAAACGGTCTTATGGTCGGGCAGCCAGTATATTTCGTAGAGCGACTGGGTGGGTTGCCAGCGCAGGTCGCGTTTTTCGCTTTGCAGGGCAACAGGCATCATGTTGCTGCCGGGGCTGCGTACATCTATCGGGTATAGGTCGGCTTTCAGGGGTACGCCGCCGGGGTTATCGAGTTGAAGATGCAGCGTATCGTCTTTGCTCAGTCCGGCATATCGAAAAACACCTGGAAACCGGAGCCAGGCCAGCCCGTCGCGGGTGAGGGTGTAGTTGTTCTCTTCGGCCGAAAACCGACCCACTTTTCCCAGTGCTTCCTCTGGCGGAAAACCATTGATGCTGATGATGCGTTTGCCCATGGCTTTTTCGAAGGCCCTGACGCCGCCGGAAACATACAATCCGTCGGAATACCAGCCAAAACCGGCGGGGATAACGCGTTCCCGTTGAAGGGCGGGGGTCAGGTCGAGTTTGGTCTGGGAGTCGGCGCCTTTGGCAATGATCGCTTGCAGTTCCAAGGCAATTTCCAGGTCGCTCTTGCCTTTGAGTTTGCCCGAAAGCGCTGTGATGGCCGATTCAAACGCGCCCGGGGCCTCACCACCGTACCAACCCGGATGCAACGCGGTGATCTGTTGTTGCACAAAGGCAAAGTCTTTTAACCATTGTTCATCGCTCAGCGCCCTTTGGGCCAAACCCAAATGCCCCCCCAAAAAAATAAATATTATAATCCAGATAACGTTGTTCATGTTTTCTTTTTTAAATCCCAAATCATCTCCTCTTACGGCCACCCATGCCCAGCACATCAAGGATGCCACGGGAAAGCTCGCGGGCCAGCGTGCGGCTCACGTCGCGCACCAGCGGGCTGTCCATCACTTCTTCCACAACAGATTTTCCTGGTTTACTGTTTTTGGCGGTTTTGGAATCATTTTGGCCTCCAAACCATCCGCCCCGTTTTTCATTCATTTTGGCGGTGAGGATATCGCGTGCGCTTTCCCGGTCGATGACCTCGTTGTACTTGTTTGACAGCGCCGACTGGCTCAGGATGGCGTCGAGCTCTCCTGCCGACAGGATGTCCATCCGGCTTTCAGGTGGCCGCACCATGGTGTGTACCAACGGAGTGGGAATGCCTTTTTCGTTCAACGCGCTTACAAGTGCCTCGCCGGTACCCAGTTGTGTCAGGAGGTCTTCGGTGGCATAAAAATCGGACAAAGGGTAGTTCTCCGCGGCTAATTTGATGGCTTTACGGTCTTTTGCCGTAAAAGCCCGCAGGGCGTGTTGCAGTTTAAAACCCAATTGCGCAAGCACCGAGGAGGGCACGTCTGCCGGATTTTGCGTGATGAAAAAGATGCCCACGCCTTTGGATCGAATCAGTTTGATGATGGTTTCAATCTGTTGGAGCAGGGTATTGGACGCGTTGTCAAACACAAGGTGTGCTTCATCTATAAAAATGCAAAGTTTGGGCCTGTCCACGTCGCCTTCTTCCGGAAAGGCTTCATAAATTTCAGCGAGCAACTGCAACATGAAAGTGGAAAACAACTTGGGCCGGTCCTGGATGTCGGTCAAACGCACGATGCTCAATACGCCCCTGCCGTTTTGGTCAAAACGAACCAGGTCATCCACATCAAATGACAGCTCGCCAAAAAACAAAGCGGCGCCTTGTTGTTCGAGTTCCACAATTTTGCGCAGGATGGTTGCCGAGGATACAGCGCTAAATGTACCATATTCGGCCTCAATGGCTTCTTTGCCTTCATTGCCGAGGTATTGCAGCACTTTTTTGATGTCTTCCAAGTCCACCAGCGGCAAATTTTGGTCGTCACAATATTTGAACACCACGGCCACGATACCTGCCTGGGTGTCGTTCAGATCCAGCAACCGACTGAACAACACGGGCCCGAATTCGCCCACTGTTGCGCGCAGTCTGACGCCTTTGTCGTTGGAAAGCGACATGAATTCAACGGGCGCTGCCTGGGCACGCCAAGTGATTCCTATGCTTGTTGAGCGCTCCTGAATCCGCTCGTTGTCTGTCCCTTCTGCTGCGATGCCCGACAGGTCACCTTTAATGTCCATCAACAAGCAAGGTACACCCTGTACGGATAGTTGCTCTGCAAGCACCTGCAGGCTTTTGGTTTTGCCGGTACCCGTTGCGCCGGCGATGAGTCCGTGGCGGGTCATGCTGCTGAGCGGAACTTTGACCTGCACGCCTGGTAAAGCCTGGCCGTCCAACATGGCACCACCCAACAATATGGCGTCGCCTTTGAAAGTGTAACCGGCGTTGATATGTTCAATAAAGGATTGTTGATCACCCATAATCGCTTGTGTTTAACGGCAAATATACGCTAAATGGTATTGCGTATTGGGAAGCGCGGTTCCAATGTCTGGTTTTTTACACGACAAGCACTAAGCGCCTTGTGCATCCACAGCAAGCGTTAACTGAACCAGCACACCGTTGCCGGGCGCTGTGGAGAGGTGGAGGTCGGCACCAAGGTCTTTTGCCCGTTTTTGGATGTTTAACAGGCCATTTCCAAATTTGATGTCAGACGTGCTGAACCCGCAGCCGTCGTCTTCCATGCGGAGCAGGAGTTTGTTGGGTTCAACCAGTTTCATGGTGACGTTCAACTGCTTGCACTGGCTGTATTTGGCGGCGTTGTTGATGGTTTCCTTGAAAATAAAGTACAGGTTTCGGCGCGCATCTACCGGCAGGTTGAGCACGGGTAATTGACGGGGAATGTCGAAATGATAATCTATGCCGCGCACCTCAAGGGTTTTGCAGGCATAATCGCGCATGCGGTCGGCCAGGTCATTGAGGAAATCCGGATTGGGTTTTACAGCCCAGATGATGTCGCTGATGCCGTCGAGGCTGGATTGTGCGCTTTGGCCGATTTGTTCGAGGAGCGGCATGGCTTCCGGTTGTTGTCCGTTTAATTTTTTGCGGACAATTTGGCTCAAAATTCGGATGCTTGCCATGGAAGCTGCCACATCGTCGTGCAGGTCGCGGGCAATGCGGTCTTTTACTTTTTGCTCCGCGGTTTGAATGGCCAATTGCTTTTCCTGCTGTTCGAGGGTCAGTTGCAGCAGCAAATGTTCTTTTTCTTTGGCGGTGACCCGAAATGCGATGGAAAAACCAATGGTAAACACCAGCACTTCAATGATGAAACCGACCATGACGGCGTGGTTGATGAAGGGGAAATTGGGAATGATGTTCATGTTGCGCAGCAAAATAGCCACAAAGCCCAATGCCAACGGGAGGTAAGCAATGGCAGTAATGCGCGCGCGTTCGGATGTTCGCCAAAAGTACAGGGTGACCAACAACGCCAGGAGCGTGAAAAAAAGGTTGGTAAAGTCGGTCACCATAAAGATGACCTTAAGGATGTCTCCCTGCCGGGCATGCACCAAAGGCAAAATGGTTAGCCCTAAAACCGCAATGGCGGAGGCATACGTTTTCACCATGCGATCCATGAGGGGTGCCAACTCCCAAAGCCGGAGGAATTGCCTGAAAAACAGCCCGAAAGTAGTTGCGATGAGCAAAGAGGTCACATTTCGCTGCACCACCGGGGCCAGGCTGAAATCGGCAGAGTAATTGTACGCCTCGCGACAGAGGATGTTCAGCACGTACGCGAGGTAAAACAGATAGACGGGGTCGCGCAGTTGTTGGTAAAACAGCAGGCTGAACACAATGGCCACCAGTATCACACCCAGAAAAAGGCCAAAAAGCATGACGCTGACCCGGTTGTTGACCGTAAAATGTTCTGCCGACTCCAGGTTCATGCTCAAGTGCATCGAACCAATGCGGTTGACGGCACAACCATAAAAGGTAGTTTGGCCGGGCGGAATTTGCAGGGAAAAATAATAGCCGTTCAGCAGAAAAAACCGTGGTTGGCTGTGGTAATCGGCACCCACGCTTTCCCGGTCGGTGACCGCCCCGTCTGGCCCCAGCGTCCACAAGTGGAATGCGTCAAAGTTTTTGCGGTTCAGGCGTAAAATCACCAGGCGGGAAGTTGTATCCAGGTTTTGCACCGAAAAGCGCAGCCACCAGTTGGAGGGGTCTGCACCAAACGTCACGTACGGGGTGCTGGCGCTTATAAACTGATCTTTTCCATTTGGCCCCAAAAAAGAATCCATCGTACATATGCGTTCCGCATCGCGGAACACATCGGGTACGATGGATGCATTTTCAAAATTCGAATCAACGACAACCGACTGCGCCCGCAACAACGGCACACACAACAGCAACAAGCTGTGCAAAAGCATCGAAAGCGTCAATCGCATCATTCGCCAATCAAAATGGCGAAAGTATCACATATTTAACACAAATCCCAAATCCTTACGATGCCGGTTGGTCG
Organism: Saprospiraceae bacterium; assembly: GCA_049317805.1. Taxonomy (GTDB): domain Bacteria; phylum Bacteroidota; class Bacteroidia; order Chitinophagales; family Saprospiraceae; genus M3007. Next base: position 5,001 of record JBMOHO010000070.1, on the reverse strand, counting down.
CTTTCCTTGCTTTTCTTCTTTTTTTCCTCGTATGCAATGATCAGCCCGTCTTTGGCTTCGTTCATCGTGGCTTGGAGGTTGCTGTCTTCGGCAGGATTTTCATTCAGGATGAACTCTGCGAGGGGATCCTCGATGTATTTTTGAATGGCGCGGTGCAGGGGGCGTGCGCCAAACTGCGGGTCGTAGCCTTTGTCTGCGACAAATTCCTTGGCTTCTTCGCTGAGCGTGAGCTTCAGTTTGAGGGAGCCGAGGCGTTTGGTGAGCCCATCCAGGGCATTGTCGATGATGCGGAAAATTTCCGGTTTGCCCAGTGAGTTGAACACCACCACGTCGTCGATCCGGTTGAGGAATTCTGGCGAGAAGGTGCGTTTCAGTGCACTTTGGATCACGGTTTTGCTGTTCTCGTCCTGTGCCTGTTGACGGGCCTGGGTGGCAAAACCTACCCCTTGGCCGAAGTCTTTCAACTGACGCGCCCCGATGTTGGAGGTCATGATGATCAGGGTGTTTTTGAAGTCCACTTTCCGGCCGAGGCCGTCGGTGAGTTGTCCGTCGTCAAGTACTTGCAGGAGGATGTTGAACACGTCGGGGTGCGCTTTTTCAATTTCGTCAAGCAGCACCACTGAGTATGGTTTGCGGCGCACTTTTTCGGTCAGTTGTCCGCCTTCTTCGTAGCCCACGTATCCGGGAGGCGCGCCGATCAGGCGGCTCACAGTAAATTTCTCCATGTATTCCGACATGTCGATGCGGATCAGGTTGTCTTCGTTGTCGAACAGATAGCGTGCGAGTGAGCGAGCGAGTTCGGTTTTGCCGACGCCGGTAGGGCCCAGGAAAATGAAAGAGCCGATGGGCTTTTTCGGGTCTTTGAGGCCCACGCGGTTGCGTTGGATGGCTTTGGCAATTTTGGTGACGGCTTCGTCTTGACCGATGACCATCTTTTTGATGTCGTCGCTCATGTTGACGAGCTTTTTGCTTTCGCTTTGGGCCACTTTGCGCACGGGAATGCCGGTCATCATGGCCACCACTTCGGCTATGTCGTCTTCATTGACCGGGTATCGTTTGGACTTGCTTTCTTCTTCCCACTCTACTTTGGCAAACTCCAACTGGCGAACCAGTTTGCTTTCCTGGTCGCGCAGGTTAGCGGCCTCTTCGTACTGCTGGTTTTTCACAGCCGCATTTTTCTGCTCTTTGATTTCCTCGATGCGTTTTTCCAGTTCTTCGATGTGCTTGGGCACCGTGATGTTTTTCAGGTGCACGCGTGCGCCCACCTCGTCCAGAACGTCAATGGCTTTATCGGGCAAAAAGCGGTCGGTAATATAGCGGTCGCTGAGGCGCACACAGGCATTGATGGCTTCCGGCGAATAGTTCACGTTGTGAAATTCTTCGTAGCGGCCCTGAATGTTTTTGAGGATATGGATAGTGTCTTCCTGGCTGGGCGGGTCTACGAGTACTTTTTGGAAACGGCGGTCGAGTGCGCCGTCTTTTTCAATGTACTGGCGGTACTCGTCGAGGGTAGAAGCGCCGATGCACTGGAGTTCGCCCCGGGCGAGGGCCGGCTTGAAGATGTTGGAAGCGTCAAGCGAGCCGGTAGCGCCGCCCGCGCCCACGATGGTGTGGATCTCGTCAATGAACAGGATTACATCGCGGCTTTTCTCCAGTTCATTCATGATGGCCTTGATGCGTTCTTCAAACTGGCCGCGGTACTTGGTGCCGGCCACGAGCGCGGCCAGGTCGAGCATCACGATGCGCTTGTTGAACAGCGTGCGGCTCACCTTGCGCTGGATGATGCGCAGGGCAAGGCCTTCCACGATGGCGGTTTTGCCCACGCCGGGCTCGCCGATGAGGATGGGGTTGTTTTTTTTGCGGCGGCTCAGGATTTGGCTGACGCGTTCGATTTCGTTTTCGCGACCGATGATGGGGTCGAGTTTGTTTTCTTCGGCGAGCTTGGTGATGTCGCGACCAAAGTTGTCCAACACAGGCGTACGGCTTTTTTGCTGGCTTTTTTGGCCCGGCCCACCGCCGGAGCGGTAGTTGCGTTCGTCGTCTTCGTCATATTCGCCCGGACTGTCAGAGGCAGCGTCAAATATGCCGGGGTGTGCGAGGTCCTGTTCAGAACGCACGTATTCAAGTTCTTTTTTAAAGGTTTCGTAGTCCACGTCGTATTCGTTTAAAAGTTTGGTCGCTCCCGTATCGGTGTGCTTTAGCAGCGACAACAGGAGATGTTCGGGGTGAATTTCCTCGCTTTTCAAGAGGCGCGCTTCGAGGAAAGTCACTTTAAGGACGCGCTGTACCTGGGTGGTCACCTGAAATTCGCCGACAAACAAATTATCGGCAGGCGGATACGCGCTTCGATGGGGAATGGATTGTTCGAGTCGTTTTTTTAAGTCGTGCACATCCACCAGGAGCGCATCGAGGACGCGGACAGGGAGGCTGTCGCGTTCGGCGATGATGCCCAACAGGAGGTGCTCAGTGCCGATATAATCATGGCCCAACCTGCGGGCTTCCTGTCCGCTTTGGTGTATGATTTGCTTGACATTGGGAGAAAACTTCTTGTGCATGCTGCATGTGCTTATGTCGGAGGCCGATATAGACGCCCGGGCGTAGTAAAGACTTGAAAAAGGGCCGTTTGAAACGGATGGACAAGTTTAGGCCTTTCTGCATGAATAAAACAAGTGCTGTCCTTCAAATAGCGAATCTTTTAACAAAATTTTTCTGCAATCGGTTTTCAAGTAAAAGATGAATGCCTTACTTTGGCTACTTAACGCAGTTTCCTGAAAAAAATGTGCCGGTTTGGAATATCTGCCTACTTGTCATGTTTGTTGTTTACCTTTGCCCGCCTTCCGGTCAAAGCATTGTTAACAAGACCGGTTTAATGCTCATCATCTTGAAAACCAGCCTGCTATGAAATATCGTGTGGACAAACAGGAACAATACGCCATTTTTACCCTGGAAGAGGAAAACCTCAACAGCACCATTGCGCCAGGGGTTAAGAGCGAATTCATCATTTTGGCCCAAGAGGGCATCCACAACCTGATCCTGGATTTGTCGCCTGTCAAATACGCCGATTCAAGCGGTTTGAGTGCCATACTGACAGCCCACCGCCTGTGGAAACAATCCGGCTCTTTTGTCATTGCCGGACCACTTCAGCCCATGGTGACCAAATTGATCGAAATTTCGCAACTGGATTCAATCCTCGACATTGTGCCTACTTCCTCTGAAGCAGTGGATTTTGTAAAAATGGAGGAAATCGAACGGCAGCTGAACGCAAAATAAGGACGCCTGTCCACCCTTCCACATAACAGTGGGAGATTCATCAGAAGCCCATAGTGTGCTTCCGGTTCTTGCGATAGTTCTTGTACTCATCCCAATTGAAACCGCCAACAGGGGTTTCTGCTATTTCGCGCGGGGTTTCTCCTGCGGTGCTTTCCGGCGCCGGCGCAGTTTCGGTGCCTGTTTTATGCCGGTCTTCGCCCAATAAAAACCTTGCAGCCGCTTCGGCGCCCCGGCGAAACAGGTCCACTTTTTCTTTTTCGGTTAGGTTAAAGTTGAGCCAGTTGATTTTCGCTACGTCGATGCGGCCGATGGTTTTGTTGAAATCGGCATTTTTGATCAAAAATTCCTTATCGTAGTTGTACCGCACGGTGTTGAACATGGCGGCGGCGTAACTCACGAGCGTAGTGTAGTCGGTGCGCGGGGGTGCCACTTCGGCTTCGAGCATGATGCCAAACGTAGGCATGCGGGGTACCGCTACGTTGGGGTTGTAAAATACGTTGATGGGAAAATTGGAGATCATGCCTCCGTCAACAAACCTGGCGGAGGTAGGCAACAGATAGGGGTCATTCAGCCCGATCATGGCCTGCCAAACGGGATACACGTCTTTTCGGGGTATGTTTTCAATGGTGAACGGTTCAAAAAAGAGCGGTACGGCCATAGACGCGCGTACAAAATAGCCGGGTTTGACCTTTGTGGGATCGCTCCAGTACAAGGGCCAGTGCCTGGGAAACTCCACTTTCATCTGGTTGGTCACGTCTGAAGTCACCAACGTGAGAAAGTTTTCCAATTTGGGTTTGTTCAGGTCGCGGAGTCCTTCAGGGTCTTCTTCCCTGCGCAGGAGGAAGCCACCCTCGGGCACTTTTTCGATGTGGCGGCGCAGGTCGTTGAGGTTTTTGATGCCATTGCCCTCCAAGACGGCTGACACCCAGTCCAGAAATTCCTTTCCGGGGTTGATGCCGAAGTCTGCGTTCAGAAAGCGCTTGTAGAGGTAAAAAAACCTGAAGGCCATGAAGATGGTGGCCGTCCAGGTGGCGGTAAAAAACGCCACGCCAAACCAGTACCAGAAATCCTGCGTGTCTCTTCCCAGTTGAAACATAAACACCAGCAGGGAAACAATGAGGGCAATGACGAGTATGATCAGGGCCACGGTCACATTGCGGGCAAAACTTTTGGAGGTGATCAAATTGCGTATGGCATATTTGGCGGAGGGGTGGCCGTCGACGAAATCGAAAAAATTCTTTTTGGCGATGAGCTCGAGCACTTTAATAGACTTTTCCTCCTCTTTGCCACCCAGGCAAGCCAGCACCATGGTGTTGATGGCTCCTGCGCTGGTGCCCGCCATTTTCATGAAGCGGATGCCCATTTGCTCCAATATATAGGTGTAGCCTACCAGTGCTACGCCCAGCACACCGCCGCCTTCTTGCACCAGGTTGACGTATTGGTTGCCGTGGACGTCTACTACGTCCGACACCACCAGTTCGCGGTCTTTATAAAACGCCTTGACCCGGTCGAGGCTGGGTTGTGCTGCGTTGAGGTAGTCTTGCATTTGGGCCATGTGGGTGGAGTTGTGTGATGATCAAAAAACATTTCGGGCAAAGTTGGTAAAAAATTATGTTTTGCGATTGGTTTATCTGCCTTTCTGTAATACAGCTTGCTTGGTCTAAGCGCCCGCACAGCGTATCTTTACCCCATGCAACTCAAACTGCCCATCGGTCTACAGGATTTTCGCGG
>JBMOHO010000069.1:0-13524 GCA_049317805.1 Saprospiraceae bacterium | reverse complement strand
TCGACTGCGAAATGTCGTTCGTGCACCAGGAAGACATCCTCAACACCTTTGAAGGACTGACCAAACACCTGTTTAACACCGCTTTAGGCATCCAACTGTCCGAATTTCCACGCATGCGCTACGACGATGCCATGCGCCTCTACGGCTCAGACAAACCAGACTTGCGCTTTGACATGGCGTTTGTAAACCTCACGGATGCTGGCAAAGGACACGATTTCCCGGTGTTTGAACAGGCTGAGGCTGTGCTGGCCATCTGCGCCACCGGTTGCGCAGGCTACACCCGCAAACAGTTGGATGAACTGACCGAATGGGTCAAACGACCGCAAATAGGTGCCAAAGGGTTGGTGTACGTGCGCTATGAAGAAGACGGCAGCGTAAAATCGTCTGTAGATAAATTCTTCAACGCCGACGCTTTACAACAATGGCTCACAGCGGCCCATGCTCAACCCGGCGATCTCCTGCTGATTTTGGCCGGTGAGGAAGAAAAAACCCGCAAACAACTCGGCGAATTGCGCCTCGAAATGGGCGGCAGACTGGGCCTGCGCGACCCCAATGTGTTTAAACCGTTGTGGGTGCTCGACTTCCCGCTGCTGGAATGGGACGAAGACGCCAACCGGTTTTTTGCCATGCACCACCCCTTCACGTCGCCCAAAATGGACGACATTCCCAAAATGGACAGCGACGACACCGCTACGCTCAAAAGCATCCGAGCCGATGCGTATGACCTGGTGATCAACGGTGTGGAAATAGGCGGCGGTTCCATCCGAATTCACGACCGCGACTTGCAGGCCCGCAACTTCCGCCTGCTGGGCTTCACGGAAGAGGCAGCAGAAAGCCAGTTTGGATTCCTCCTCGGTGCGTTTGAATATGGCGCGCCACCCCACGGCGGCATCGCGTTTGGTTTTGACCGCCTCAATGCGGTGATGAACGGCGTCAACAACATCCGCGACTTCATCGCCTTTCCGAAAAACAACCAGGGTCGCGACACTATGATTGAAGCCCCAAGCGCTATTGCCGAAGAACAGATGAAAGAGCTGGGCATTAAATTGTCGCTCTAAAACAAACGAAGTTGAGGCGACTTGTGCTGTTCATGCAACGCCACGTTGAATGGCGGCATCACTCGTCCTTCAAAAAAACGGCGGCGCGCCAGCTGAAACTGTTTATTTGTACAACAGCACGTCTTTGCCACCAGCCGTGAGCACAAGGTTTGTGCCCGTGTATTTGTAGCCATCAACAGTGGCCAGGGTGGTGAAGTATTCGGTTTCGTTGGCCATGTTGGGGCACATCATTTTGGTGGCGGCAGCGGCACCGAAGGTCAGTTTGTTTTTGTCCAATTGATACGTGCCGCGGTACGTATTGCAGGCTTTGCCCGAATAACCTTTGCTGGCTTCGTCAAACTTGAGGTTAAAAGCGTTGTCGCCCGATATTTTTTTGCCGTTCATGATAGACAGCACCCATTCGCGGTCCATGGGGAACGCAGCTTTTTTGGTGCAGGCGTTTGACAGCAGCATTAGGGTAGCGGCAAAGAAGAGAATGCGCATGTGGTAATAGTTTTGAGTGGAAAAAATGGTAGAGAGAAAAGATGTGGCACAAATTTATCGTTCTTTGCAGCAACATTGTACGTGCAAATTGCTGAAAATGTCCATTAAACTTGTTCGCGCAGCATCAAGCCTGCTGACCTTATTGACCATATCTGCCGCTTTTACCGCTTGCCGGAATGATTCGCCACAGCCGGCCGCACCACAAACACCACCCAAACCCAGCGTGACGCCAGTTGCTATTCCTTTGTTTAACGCCGACTCTGCTTTGTGGTATGTGCAAAAGCAGGTCAATTTCGGCCCCCGCGTACCCAATACAGAAGCGCACCGGCGCTGTGCGGCGTGGCTGGCCGCCGAACTCCGAAGCCAGGGCCTCACGGTGATCGAGCAAAAATTTTCGGCTCAACATTTCAAAGGTGCCACCTTTCAATGCGTCAACATCATCGGACAATACAAACCCGAGTTGCCCCGGCGCATACTGCTTGCAGCGCATTGGGACTCCCGTTTTATGGCGGATCAAGACACCAAGGACGTCAACAAACCCATACTCGGTGCCGACGACGGGGGCAGCGGTGTAGGCATCCTGCTCGAACTCGCCCGAACCCTCCAGAACAATCCGGTAGATATAGGCGTAGACATTGTTCTGTTTGACGCTGAAGACCAGGGCAATGACGCCGACGATGGACAAGACCACAGCCAGACATGGTGCCTGGGCGCACAACATTGGGCCAAAAACCTCCATAAACCCGGTTATTCTCCTTTGTACGGCATCCTGTTGGACATGGTGGGTGGTGCCAATCCACGCTTCGCCAAAGAGGGCATTTCCCGGCAGGCGGCGCCCGGCATCGTGGATCGCGTGTGGCGTCAGGCCGCCAATTTGGGATACAGCAATGTGTTTGTGAACGAAGACGGCGCTGCCATTACAGACGACCACTACTTCGTGGTTCAACTGGCCCGCATTCCCATGATCGACATCATCAGCCGGCCGGGACAAACCGAGTCCGGCTTTGTGCCCCACTGGCATACCCATGCAGACGACATGAAGGCCATAGACAAAAACACCCTCGACATGGTGGGTAAAGTGGTGACCAATTGTGTGTACCAGACCCACAACGAGACTTTCTGAGGGCTATACCACCGTCGTTTTCCATTTTCCCATTCGGAAAACCCAAATGGCCGCCAGGGCCAGGCCCGACTCTGCTATTACAATGCTCCAGTAAACGCCCGTTTCGCCCCAGTCCCAATGCAAGGCCAGCAACCAGGCCAAAGGGATTTCGACCAGCCAGAAGAAAATGAAATTCAATATGGTGGGGGTACGGGTGTCGCCAGCGCCATTTAGAGCCTGTGCCAACACCATGCCGTAACCATAAAACACGTAACCGCCCGCCACAATGCGCAGGGCCAGGGCTCCGGAGGCCACTACCGTCGGGTCGTCTGTAAAAAGTCGAATGAAAAATGGCGCAGCAATCAGGTATGTGGCACTCACCACCGACATGAACAGCAAATTGAAATACCCTGTGCGCCATACCGATAATTCAGCGCGCTCAGGGTGTCCGGCACCCAAATTTTGTCCGACCAATGTTGAAGCAGCATTGGCCATACCCCAGGCTGGCAATATGGTAAACATCATGATGCGAATGGCAATGGTGTAACCGGCGGTTACCTCTTTGCCCAGCTGACCCAGGATCGAAATCATGAAAATCCAGCTCGCCGAAGCGATCAGGTATTGCCCGGCTCCACCAGACGCAATTTGCAATACACGCTGCATGATTTTGGGATCGGGTAAAAAATCGGCAGGCCGAAGCCGAATGATGCGCCCTACGCCAAACAGATGCCAAAGCTGATACAGCACACCAACAGACCGGCCGGTGGTAGTAGCTATGGCGGCCCCCAATACGCCAAAAGCCGGAACAGGGCCCCATCCGAAAATGAGGATTGGATCCAGCAATATGTTGATGCCGTTGGCTATCCACAACGCGCGCATGGCGGTGGTGGCGTCGCCCGCCCCCCGAAAAATGCCGTTGAGCATCCAAAGCAGCAAAATGGGCAGGTTCGCTGTAAACATCAAGCGGGTATACGCCGATCCTTTGGCGACTACGCCGGCATCATTGGACATCAACCCCAGAATGTCGTCGGCATACAAATATCCGGGTATCGACAAACATACGGACAGTCCCAGGGCCAGCAGCATCGTTTGGGCACCAGCCCTTGCAGCCGCCTGGGGATTGCCTTCGCCAATGCGCCGCGACACCATGGCCGTGGCGGCCGAACTGAGTCCTATGGCCAAAGAATACACCAGTGTGAGCATCGATTCCGTCAACCCCACGGTTGCTACTGCTTCTACGCCCACTTTCGCTACAAAAAAAGCGTCGACCACCGCAAAAAGCGACTCCATGACCATTTCCAGAATCATGGGTACCGACAACAATACAATGGCCCGATCTATGCTTCCTCGCGTAAAGTCCTGCTCCTCGCCTCTAAAAGCCTGTCGCAGCAAGGTCCATCGCGACGTCCATTTTGACTGTTCAATGTTGGTCATGGGTTGATTAGGTGTGCCGTAATGGCTTTTTTCCCGGATTTTTTCAAACGCGGCTTGTTACAACTTTGATGCGGATGTGATTGTTGTGTTTTCACAAATTTTTGAAAATACATTTACATAAATGAATTCATTGGCAACCATGCAAAACGCTCGTTTTTCCGCGCCCGAAGCACCTGCTTCTGCATCCGATTTGTTGCACCGTGCCCTTAAAAGGGAATGGCTGACGCCTGAAGAAGGGGTTTTTTTGTTGGAAAACGCTTCGACTGCCGAACTCATGTACGTGGGTAACGCTTTGCGGCAGCAACTCGTTCCGGGAAATACGGTTACCTGGATCATTGACCGCAACTCGAACACCACCAATGTGTGCATTGCCAACTGCAAGTTTTGCAACTTCTACCGCAGACCCGGCCATAATGAAGCGTATGTGACCACCATAGCCGAGTACCAACAGAAAATTGAGGAAATGTTTGAGTTGGGCGGCGAACAGTTGTTGTTGCAGGGCGGGCACCATCCCGATCTCGGACTTGCCTTTTACACCGACCTGTTCAGGCAACTCAAAAACCTGTACCCAAACCTGAAACTGCACGCCCTCGGCCCACCGGAAATAGCCCACGTCAGCAAATTAGAAGGCATGAGCCACTATGAAGTGCTGAAAGCCCTGAAAGAATCGGGTCTCGACTCGCTTCCGGGCGCTGGCGCCGAAATCCTCAGCGACCGCGTACGCAGGCTCATTTCCAAAGGCAAATGTGGCGGCGAGGAATGGCTCGACGTGATGCGCGCCGCGCACCAACTGCAACTCACCACCTCGGCCACCATGATGTTTGGTCACATCGAAACCAACCTGGAGCGCATGGAACACTTTGCCGCCATCCGGCAAGTGCAGGCTGAAAAACCCGCCGACGCCAAAGGTTTTCTGGCGTTTATCCCCTGGCCCTTTCAGGATGAGGACACCATCCTCAAAAAAATCAAGCGCGCCCGCAATGCCGTCACTGGCGACGAATACGTGCGCATGATTGCCCTGAGCCGCATCATGTTGCCCAATGTGCTCAATATACAGGCTTCGTGGCTGACCGTGGGAAAGCAGGTAGCACAAGTATGCCTGCATGCAGGTGCCAACGATTTTGGCAGCATCATGATTGAAGAAAATGTGGTGTCGGCTGCCGGTGCGCGGTTCCGTTTTACCGCCGACGGCATTCAAAAAGCCATTGAGGAAGCCGGCTATATCCCCCGGCTGCGCAACCAGCAATATGAATTCCGCGAGTTGCCCGCCCGCATCCGGCAGCAGGAGCTGGATCATGCAGAGATGGTGGTGGACTAAAAGGGCAGGATTTTTTTGGACAGGATGAACAGGGTTTACACTGTTCATCCTGAACAAAATAATCCTGCCCAGAAGTTATTCTGCCTTGGGTACCGAAGCGATGTACTCCTTGAGCCACTCGGTCGTCACTGATTTTGGGCGCTCCAGGGGCAAGCCCAGCGCGCGCGACCAGCATTGTGCCGCCAGCACGCCTAAAGCGCGGCTCACGCCAAACACAACAGTGTAGAAATTGTACTCTTTCAAGCCGTAATGGATCATCAGGGCGCCGGAGTGCGCGTCTACGTTGGGCCACGGGTTTTTCACTTTGCCGAGGCTGCTGAGGATCGGCGGCACCACATCGAATATTTTCCAGACAATTTTGACCAGGTCGCTATCGGGCACGTTGTCTTCTGCAAACTGGCGTTGGGCCATAAACCGTGGATCGGGTTTGCGCAGCACGGCATGGCCGTATCCCGGAATGACGCGTCCGCTCGACAAGGTGGTTTTCACGTATTCTGCGATTTGCTCGCGAGAAGGTTTCGTGGTGCCCAGCGTGTCCACCATTTTCATGATCCATCGGATCACTTCCTGGTTGGCCAGGCCGTGCAGTGGGCCAGCCAATGCATTGAGGGCAGCACTGAACGACAAGTACGGGTCGCTAAGCGTAGAACCTACCAGGTGCGTGGTATGCGCGGATGCATTGCCGCCTTCATGGTCGGCGTGTATGGCCAGAAAAAGGCGCATGTATTCTTTCATGCCGTCATCCTGAAAACCGAGCATGTGCGCGAAGTTGCCACCCCAGTCGAGGGTAATGTCTGGCAATACATGATCGTTTTGGAAATACGTGCGGCGGTAAATGTAGGCGGCTAACCGCGGCAGGCGCGCAATGAGATTCATAGAGTCCTCATAGGTAGCATCCCAGTATTCCGTTTTGTTCATACCAGTGTTGTAGCGCTGTGCAAACACGCTGGTGTTTTGCATGGCCATGACGCCCATGGAGAACTGGGTCATGGGGTGGGTATCGGCCGGAAGCGAGTCGATGATGCGGAATACGTGTTCTGGTACATTAGAGCGGCGCACCCAGTTTTCGGTGAGCCATTTGACGTTCTCTTTAGTGGGAATTTCGCCGACCAACATCAGCCAAAACAGGCCCTCAGGCAGTGGTTGCGTGCCATTGACCGCTTTGGGGAGTTTTTCCTGAAGTTCAGGAATCGAAAATCCACGAAAACGAATACCCTCTTCAGCATCGAGCAAAGAAGGCTCCCAGAGCATGGAGGTGATGTCGCGCATCCCGCCATATATCTGGTCTACTTTTACATCGTCTACAACCACTTGACCGTGGTCATTGAGCAATTCTTTAACCTCTTTGCTCAGGGCGAGGGCTTTTTCAGAAAACTTTTCTTTTAAGATATCCATGGGAAAAACACAGCAGACTCGGCCGCCGTTTATATGTTAACAGTCGCTTGATTGGGTTGTAATGGCACGGAAAAGAACGGTTTAAAATGCTACCAGCTCATGTCGTCGTCGTCCTTTTTTTCCGGATCGACGGGTTTGATTTGCGGGCGTTCAATGTCTTGTGCACGGTCGCGGTCGAAACGTTGATCATTGTCTTCGTCTTCTGAGTCACGGTTTTGTGCTTCCCATTCAGCCTGACGACGGTCAAACTCTTCGTAGTCAAATTCCGGCATAAGAGTGGTTTTTACATGATCAACCACTTCGTTGAGCGAGGCGACAAAACGGTTAAAATCTTCTTTATACAGAAAAATTTTGTGTCGCTTGTATCCAAACCCGTCTTCGCGACGCGTACTTTCTGTAATCGTAATAAAGTAATCATTGCCCCGAGTCTGGCGTACGTCCATAAAATAAGTCCGGCGTTTTCCAGCGCGCACTTTTTTAGAAAAAACACTCTCTTCCTGGTCGCGATCGCGGTCGCTAAAACGCTCAGTCCGCTCCCGATTACCGCTAAATTCCCGGTTGGATCCGCCACGGTCTCGATCTCGATTCTGAAAGCGGTCCCGACTTTGAGGGTCCCGGTCTCTGCGGTTAAATTTCCCGAATTCCACAACAATTGCGTTTAGTGAATGAAATGGTACTGTTACCGACAAAGGTAGATTTTCGAATGTTAAATCCGGCTTTTTACATTAAAATTTATATTGTAGAAGGCTATTTTGACAAAAATAGTCTTTTTCCCCCAACAAAAGTTTGCAACACGCGGGCATTCAAAATGGCATTTTCGGGGCACAGCAGTAAATTGTCCGACAAAACAATGATATCGGCCACCTTGCCCGGGCTCAGGCTGCCTTTCTCGCCTTCTTCAAACGCAGCCCAGGCATTCCACAATGTGTATGACAACAAGGCCTCTTCGCGACTCAGTGTTCCGCCCGGAAAAACACCGGCCGCCGACGACCTGCGGGTGATGGCAGCGTACAGGTTGGCAAACGGGTTCAAGTGTTCGACGGGCACATCGGTGCCGTTGGCCAGTCGGGCGCCACTGTCCAGAAAGGCGCGCCAGGCATAAGCATTTTCTGCCGCCCTCACGGCGCCCAGCCGTACAGGCACAAACGGCGCGTCGCTGGTGCAATGCACCGTTTGCACCGATGCAATGACGCCCAGGCGGCCAAAGCGCGGTTGGTCATCGGGGTGCACATGCTGGGCATGTTCCACGCGCCAGCGGAGTCCGTTGGGGCCATATCCCATGTGGTCGGTCAGCATTGTTTCGTACAGGTTCAGCAATTCCCGGTTTGCACGGTCGCCAATAGCGTGCACGCAACATTGCAAACCGCGCGTTCGGCATTGCTCTGCCAGCAGCGCCAGGGTATCCAGCGGGGTCACCACTTGTCCGCGGAGCTCTGGCTTGTCGGCATACGGTTCCAGCAGCCAGGCACCGTAAGAACCCAGCGCCCCGTCTAAATACGCCTTGACCGCCCGGCATGTGAAAAAACCGTTTCCGGCGCTTATGATCGGATAGTTCGACATGCGGTCGAACTCCGCCTGTTTGGGTTGCAAAATCATGGCCCAAAGGCGAACAGGGAGGGTACCCGTTTCGGCCATTTCGCGGTATCGTTCCAGTTCCCAAAAAGTGCTGCCGGCGTCTTGAAAAGAGGTGACGCCGTTTTCCAGACAATGTTGGGCCGACAAGGCAATAGTGCGCGCAAAGGCGTCGCGTTTTTCGGCCTCGGTTCGGCTGTTTAACCAGTCGTTCAAGGGTTTTTGGATGAGGTCCATGGCATTTTCCTCAAACACCCCGATCGGATTGCCAGCCGGGTCGCGCACGATGCGTCCGCCAGCCGGATCAGCGGTGGACGACGAGATGCCTGCCAGTTCCATGGCCTTGGCGTTGGCCATGAGGGCGTGCCCGCTGGCGTGCGTGAGCACCACAGGGTGGTTGGGCGCCGCTTCGCTCAAGGCAAAGTGGTAAGGGTAGGCACCCACGCCGGGTTTTGGGGCCTCGTTCCACTTGTCCTGGTGCCAGCCACGACCCTGCAACCAGGCGCCGGGAGGCAGTTTGGAGGCCCTTTCGGCCACTTGCTGAACGATGTTTTGCCAGTTTGGCGCCTCCAGCAGGTTGAGGTTTTCGAGGCTTTGGCCCATGGCTGCAAAATGGCCGTGGCCTTCTATAAAACCGGGCATGGCAAAAGCGCCGTGCAGGTCATTCATTTCCGTTTGCGGGCCGGCCAGGCGCTTGATCTCGTTGTCTTGCCCTATGGCCAGGATGCGACCGTCCTGAAAGGCCAGGGCCGTAGCGCCCCGATGAGTGGAATCAGCCGTAAACAACACGGCGTTGAATATAATCGTGTCGGCTTTAGGGGCGCTGGTCTGGCAGGCCAATGCAGCAACAACCCAAAACCCTGAAGCATAAGCGAGCAGGCGCATACGAAAGTTATTTATTCGAAAAACGGGGGTAAATGTAGCACATACCGTCCGTAAATGGCAAAACGACGCCCTTGTATGCAACCCGGAACCCCGGGTATGCGTTACCTTGCGGCACTTTTGAGCCCAAGGGCTACAGAAATGTTTTTGATTCACCACAAACCGCGAATGTATACATGAAAAAATCAAGTTTCTTGCTGTCGATCTTGTTTTTTGCCCTCTCCTTGCATGGCCAGGAACCATACCAGTTTACAGAGATCAAAATGCAGGCGGCCACTCCAGTCAAAAGCCAGGACAATACGGGTACCTGCTGGGCTTTCAGCACCGCCTCTTTTTTGGAAAGCGAAGCCAAACGCCTCGGCAAAGGCGAACACGATTTGTCGGAAATGTACGTGGTGCGGCACGTTTACCGCGATAAATGCGAAAATTATGTTCGCCGCCAGGGTACCGCCAACCTGGGCGAAGGCGGCCTTGCGCACGACCTGCTGCGCGCAGTGGCGCGTTACGGACTGGTGCCGGAAAGCGTTTATCCAGGCAAAAAAGACCCCTCGCGTCCGCATGACCACAGCGCCATTGAAAACAGGCTCAAAACACGCTGCAATGAACTGGTAAGCCTGGGCAAAAAAGGCGCGTTGCCAGCCAACTGGTTGATGCAGATCGACACCATGCTCGACGCCGAATTCGGGAAAACGCCTGCCCGCTTCAAGTACGCGGGGGCCGAATACACCCCGACTGGTTTTCGCGATTTCCTGAACATTAAACCCGCTGATTACGTCAACCTGACCTCTTTCACCCACCATCCGTTTTTCTCTGATTTTGTGCTGGAGGTGCCCGATAATTTTTACAACGAATCGTTTTTTAACGTTCCGCTCGATGACCTGATGCGCACGCTCCAGAGTGCCATTCAAATGGGTTACACGGTGGAGTGGGACGGCGACGTGAGCAACGAGGGCTTTTCCGGCGAAAAAGGGATAGCCATTGTGCCTCAAAAAGCATGGGCCGACAAAACCGCCAGCGAGCAGCAAAACGCGTTTATGCTGGCCGAAAACGAACGGGCCGTCTCGCAGGAGTACCGACAGGAATTGTTTGACCGACAAATCACCCAGGACGATCACCTGATGCACATCGCCGGGATGCTCGACGAATCCAACTCGGGCCTTTTTTATGCCGTTAAAAACTCCTGGGGCGACAAAAATGAGCGAAAAGGATACATTTATGCGTCTGAGGCATACCTTCGCCTCCATACCATTTCAATAACGGTGCATAAAGATGCGCTTTCACAGGATTTGCGCAAGCAAATGGGTGCGGGCACAGCGGCAACCGCTCCGGTAAAACTCTCCGTCCCCAATCAAACCACACCCATTGCGCCGGATGGTAAATTCAAAAAAGTAGAGGCACAAAACTCCCTTGTGCTTCCTCCTAAAACCAAGGCTACACAAGACACTTCAGACCATTAGCATTTTTTCGTTGCATGAAAACCACACCACTTACCGAACACCACATTGCATTAGGTGCCAAAATGGCCGAGTTTGCCGGCTACAACATGCCGATTTCTTACACCGGTATTTCCGACGAACACCGCTGTGTGCGTGAAAACGTCGGTATTTTTGATGTTACCCACATGGGTGAATTCATCGTGCGCGGAAAAGAAGCCACGGCGTTTCTTCAAAGCGCTACGTCAAACGACGTATCCAAGCTCAAACCCGGCCAAGCCCAATATTCCTGTTTGCCCAATAAAAAAGGCGGCATTGTGGACGACCTTTTGGTGTACCGCCTCGACGATGCGCCCGACATGGTGGTGGACGGCGAAACATCGTACATGCTGGTGGTAAACGCTTCCAACGAAGTGAAAGACTGGCGCTGGCTCAAACGCATTGCCCGCGGATTTGACGTGAAAATGCAGAATATTTCCGCCAAAACCGGTCTGTTGGCCGTGCAAGGCCCCAAAGCGGTGGAAGCCCTGCAAAAACTCACCGACGTGGACCTGGCCTCCATTCCCTATTACCATTTTGTACGCGGCCGTTTGGCCGGTTGCCCCAATGTCATCATTTCAGCCACCGGGTACACGGGTTCGGGCGGTTTTGAGTTGTATGCCTCCAACCGCAACCTGGTGAAAATCTGGGAAAAAATTATGAAAACCGGCGAAAAATTCGGCATCAAGCCCTGTGGACTTGGTGCGCGCGACACCCTTCGCCTCGAAATGGGCTACTGCCTGTACGGCAACGACCTCGACGATAAAACCAGTCCACTGGAGGCCGGCTTGGGATGGATCACCAAACTGAACAAGGCCGCCGATTTCCCGTCCAAAGAGCGCCTGGTGAAACAAAAAACCGAAGGCGTACGCCGCAAATTAGTCGGTTTTGTGATGGAAGATCGCCGGGTACCCCGCCACCATTATGCCATCCTTTCTCGGCGTGGTGCGGTCATAGGCGCTGTTACATCCGGCACGCATTCGCCTACACTCGACAAGCCCGTGGGCATGGGCTACGTCAAAACAAAGTATGCTGAAATTGGGGCTAAAATTTATGTGGTGGCCGGGGAGAAGAAATTGGAAGCGGTGATTACCAAGGTGCCGTTTTTGGAAGTATGAGGGGGTGAGCCGCCCCGTTCAATTAAACACAATATAATCACTGGGATTAACCGGCCGACCTTGAAACCACAGTTCAAAGTGCAGGTGCGGGCCAGAGCTGCGTTCGCCGGTATTGCCGACGATGGCGATGGCTTCGCCGGTGCGCACAGGGCTGCCTTCTTTTTTGAGCAATACCGAATTGTGTTTGTAAAAAGTCACCGTATTGTTGGGGTGCTGAATGGCGATGCTGTACCCGGTTTCCACCGTATAGCCCGAAGAGATGACCATGCCATCGGCAGCGGCCTTCACGGCAGTGTTTTGCGGAGCGGCGATGTCTATGCCGAAATGATCTTTCTGGAGGTCGAATGCGGCGGTCACGTCGCCCGAAACCGGCGGCATAAACAGGATTTGTTCGAGGGGTATGCTTTTGGGTGAACCAGAGGTCAACACCACGGTTTGGGCAGGCTCCCGGGTAAACGTGCCTTCGTCTACCGCCCTGCGCAGGTTTTCCTCTTCAGGAATCCGATCCACGGATTCAGACGACAGGGAGTCCACAGAAGAAGTGGGTACGTTTTGTTTTTCAGCGGCTTCGCGGGTAAACGTTTCGGTGTCGCCCACCAGTATTTTGCGAAAATTGTCGTTGTACCGCCGGTGCATGTCCATCTCTTTTTCCAGCGCATTCACTTTGGCGGTGAGGGTGGCTACCTCTTTTTCGCGGCTGAAATCGCCGTATCCGGGTATATACCGTTTCAGTGGGGTATACACGATGAGCGACACCACCATCATGGCAGTACCCACCAGCACAGAGCTGAAGAACACATACACATTTAGCGGGGAAAGCTTGAGGGAGCTGACTTCTTCAAAAGTTTCCTCGTTCATGATCACCATGCGGTACTGGTCGCGCATTTTTTCCATCAGGCTGCGCTCGTCGGTGTTCTTGCGGAAGAAATTTTGAAAAAATCCTATATATTTTTGCATGTTTTTAGCGTTCGACGTCCGTTTGGACAGACACAGTTAAATCAAAAAGCAAATTTCGGCATTTTAAGGTACCCTTGAACGGTTTTTTGATTCATTTGGTGTTAAAGTGGCATTTTTAGAACAATCAGACAACCTTAAACACCCTAAAAGCGCCATTGAACACACGCTGAACGTGTTTTTTAGGCAGAATATATTGATCATGAAGAAATTTCGCTTTGGTTTTTCCCTGATTGCGCTCCTTGTGCTGCTCAGCGGCTGCGTAACCCAAAAGAAAAAGGGCCAGGAGCCGGGCTGGTTTACCAGGGGCTACCACAACCTCACGTCGAAGTATAATTACTGGTTCAACGCAGACGAATTGTTCCGGCTGACCGCTCAAGGCCAGGCCGCAGCCTATAAAGACAATTACAGCCAGATTCTGCCCATTTTTCCGGAAACCAAGGTAGACCCGCAGGCTACTCTGGCACAGTATGACAACGTGATCAAAAAAGCGGCTTATGGCATTGAACTGCACCGACCCGGCGATTGGCAAGACGACTGTTACACGCTTGTCGGCCAGGCGCAATTCATGAAAAAAGACTTCGAAACGGCTGAGAACACCTTTCGTTATGTCCAGGAGGAACACAACCCCACTACCAAGCTGAAAAAAAGCAAAAAAGAGATCAAAAAGAAGACCAAGAAAAAGAAGAAGAAAAAGAGCAAAAAGCGCAAAAAGAAGAAGAAAAGCGCCAAAAAG
>JBMOHO010000068.1:0-13693 GCA_049317805.1 Saprospiraceae bacterium | reverse complement strand
TAAACGTGCCAAAGTTATAGATATTCATGTATCGTTAGTGTTAAGTTATATATATGCCGTACACATTGCAAAATGGCGCAATTGTTGATCCTGTGGAAGCTCGCCCGTTTGGTTTAGCAGGTTTAAGCTAACTTTGCATTTTTCGTACGTGAAAGCCCAATTGCATGATTGATTTGTTTAAACAGTTTTTTGATTTTATCCGCCACCTCGACGTCCACCTCGAAGCTTTGATGCAAGAGTACCAGTGGCAAACATATTTCATTTTAGCGCTCATCATTTTTTGTGAAACGGGTTTGGTGGTGACGCCTTTTTTACCGGGCGACTCGCTTTTGTTTGCCGCAGGCGCCATTACAGCCAAAACGGGCATCCTTCACATCGGTTTGCTGATTTTTATTTTGTTCATGGCAGCCATTTTAGGCGACCATACCAATTACTTTTTTGGCCGGTATTTGGGTAAAAAAGTATTTACCCGCGACTACTGGTTTCTCAAGCGCAGTTACATAGACAAAACCCAGGAGTTTTATGACAAATACGGGGGTCGTACGCTGGTCATTGCGCGTTTTGTACCCATTGTCCGCACGTTTGCGCCCTTTGTGGCCGGGGTGGGCGACATGCCTTATCGACGCTTTTTGGCCTATTGTCTGGCGGGAGGTTTCTTTTGGGTAGTTGGCGTCACGCTTGCCGGGTATTTTTTTGGTCAAATACCCATCGTAAAAGACAACTTTGAAATTGTCGTGTTCGGCATCATCGGCGTCTCGCTGTTGCCGGTTGTGTTTGAAGTGCTCCGCGCCTGGTTTGGGAAAAAGCCTGAAAAGGGCTAAGCCAACCGATTCACAGCGCTCATCGACTCGAATATCTTGCCCAAACGGGCTGCCAGGGTTTGTTCGCCCGCGCGCAACCATTGCGCAGGGTTGGAAAAATGGGAATCGAGGTCATCTACCTCACCCGATGAATGGTCTGCATGTCCGGCCACAAAAGTACCAACGCCTTCCCACAGCGCGTCGTGCAGAACTGCATCCACGTTCACGAGCACTGCGCCGTATTCAATTGCTTTACTGAGGTTCTCCGGTTCCGTATCCCGGTTGAGTACTGCAGAAAACAGCAAGGGAACGTCGTCTGACAGGTTAAATTTGGCCTTTATATATGCCTGCACATTTTGCATGATGACAGGCAGCATTTGTATGGTTTGTTTTCTGCGCCGCTGATCCATTTTGCCAAACAGCCCTGAAAACGTAAAATGAGGACTCACGGCGTACAACATTTCAAACGCCCGGGCAAATACTTCAGGCGACGTAAATTCATCGGCTTCGTCTACCGGCTCATCTACGCGGTGGGCAAACTGTGCTGCGCTGCCCAAAGCCACCACCAAGTGCATGTGCATGCCGGCTGTTTGGGCCAGATACAATTTAACAGTTTCTATATTTTCCTCAAAAGTCAGTTCAGATAGGTCGATTTTATGGCCGCTAAACAAGGGAAACCCGCGTTGGTGGAAAAAATCTGCACCTGCTTGCAGCAAGCCGTCGAGCCATGGCAGCTTTTCGGGCGTAGCGGCCTCCGTTCCGAGCAAAACCGGCACCCCATACGCCTTGGCCATGGTGTGTACGTACAGCGCGCCAGCCACGGCACCCACTACAGCAGCATGGTGTTGTGCATTGGACAACCCTGCACCGGCCATGAATGCTGCACCTTCATGGTCAAACTGCAAAGCGAGGGGGCTTCCTGCGGCCGCTGCGGCTTCCAACGCAGCGTTGATGCTGGAAGTCGTATTGACCGTAAGCACCGGTATGGCAAAATTTTTTTCGTTGGCGTAGTGCAGCAGTTCAACTGCCTGCTTTCCGTACAGTACTCCTGGGCTGAAACGATGGGTGGCGGACATGTGGGAGATTGTAGAATTTGGAATACGGAATACGGAATGCGGAATTATGCGTTGGCTTTTTTGTGATCCTCGAGGAATTTAGCGAGGCCGATATCGGTCAGGGGATGGTAGAAGAGGCCCATGATGGCAGACAGAGGGCAGGTGACCACGTCGGCCCCGGCTTTGGCGGCTTGCACAATGTGCAGCGGGTTGCGGATGCTGGCAGCGAGGATGGCCGTCTCAAAAGCGGAATTGGTGTATATTTCGAAGATGTCCTTGATGAGGGTCATGCCTTCCCACGCGATGTCATCTATCCGGCCAATGAAAGGCGACACATAGGTAGCGCCTGCTTTGGCGGCGAGCAAGGCCTGTCCGGCCGAAAAAACAAGGGTACAATTGGTTTTGATGCCTGCCTGTGTGAAATAGGCGATGGCTTTGATCCCGTCGGGGATCATGGGGACTTTGACCACAATGTTCTCGTGCAGGTCTGCCAGTATTTTGCCTTCTTCTACGATGCCTTTGAAATCGATAGCAATAACTTCCGCGCTCACATCGCGTCCGTCTCCTACGATGTCGCAGATGGCACGGTAATGCTTGAACACATTATCCTGCCCGGTAATACCCTCTTTAGCCATGAGGGAGGGGTTGGTGGTAACCCCATCGAGGATGCCCAGTTCGGCTGCTTCGCGGATGTGGTCAAGATTGGCGGTGTCAACAAAAAATTGCATAGAAGAAGAGGAGCAGGGGAGAAAAAAATAGCGCCAGACACACCGCTACAACTACATACCCTTGCTGCGTTTCCGCCCTGGGGGGGTTTTGCAGGAGCTGGTCGCCCGGCGCCGGCCGCAAAGATACGTTGATTTAACGCAAAAAAACAAAAATAGATTTTTTCCACATACGGCCATTGTGTACTGGAAAATAAACTGTTCTTTTGCATCCCTGCATTACAAAAACGAAAAACTACCCTTCTTAGGTCGTCTGTTGCGCTTCGTTGACCCAACGTACCTTAGTAACCTGCTCGTATGGAAGAAAACCTGTTGACCGGCGCCGTTCACCCTGTTGCCCTGCATGAATCTGCATCCACCCAAGGCGAATACAGCGGCGCTGCGCAAACCTGGCTGCATGCCACGCCGGCCCCCCCGGATGTGTGCGATTTGTTTGCCCTGAACGACGAACAGGATTTCGCCGTTCGCTGCATCAAAATGATCACCGAGAATCGGCCGTTTGCATTACCGGTGCAAACGGAGCATTATTCGATGAGGTGGTTCAACCATTTCTATTTTGAAGCCCGAAACCGGGAAAAAGTATTCGGCACGCGCAACCTGGGCATCGGCTACCCGTTTGTTATGGGCCGCATAGGCACGCAAGACGTGCAAGCGCCGCTATGGGTGTACCAGATCGCGCTTGAGCCCGATGCGCAGCACCCCGATCAGTGGGCATGAGCAGCACCGCGTCATGCCCAATTATCCGCTCTTGCACCTTATAGATCAGGCCTGGCATACGGATTTCTCCAAACGCGCGCACCTGCTTGCCGAAGGACAAAGCCTGACGCCAAAATTGCTCAATGATTTCTCCGAACAGGTGCAGCGCATGATCAATTTCGAAGGGGAAGGCCTGCCGCTGAGCATTCAGCCCTACCCTGCCGCATCCGCCTCCGCACGCGGCCGTGTGTTGTGGACTGCGGTCATGGGTATTTTCCCAACCCTGCCCCGCACCACCGTAACCGAAGCCCCAAAGGTGACGCCAAACCTGCCTGCCGATGTGGAGTGGAAGCATGCGTTTACCCTCCTGCCACTCGATCCGTCGCAGCGCACAGGCCTGCACACCATGCAGCACAACGCCCTCACGGTGGTAGAAGGCGCTTCCGGTGCCGGCAAAACCTACCTTTTGTCTGCCATGGTCATCAATGCCCTGGCCAATGGAAAAAAATGTCTGGTGGTGTCCAAAAGCCTCAGCGCCTTGCGCCGGGCACAAAAGTCCCTGCTGGAAAAAGGCTTCGGCGACCTGTCTTTTATCCTGCGCGACTTGTACAGCGACCACCTGATGCTGGCAGACATGCTGCGCGCGGCTGCCGACAACAAGAAAAAAGCCGTATACGACGAAGATACCTATAAAACGGTGCTCAACCGCACCCTGCGCGAACAACGCAAATTAGACAATGCATGGGAAGAGCTGCACGTGCCCATTTTGGGCGACCAAAACTTTTCTGAACTCGTGGGCCGTTTCCTTTATGCCAACCGGAAAGAGGGCAAAGACCTGCTGCTCAGCCAGTTAAACCCCACCGATTTTTCCTTCAACCAGCAGGAATACGACAGCGTTGTGAAATCCATCCGCGAAAGTCGTCCCTTGTTCGAGCGTTTCCCCAACCTCCAGCACCCGCTGTCTAACCTCAACAGCAGCGTTTTCCTGGAACATTCCGACGCTTCCGGCATCGAATGGACCGAAAAGAAGGTGTCTCAATTGTTGGACCAGGCCACCCAGATTTACCACCGGTACATCAGCAAAACCAACGATTACACGGAAGCCCTGCTGGAGCATTATGAACAATATTACACCGACCTTTCCGGGCACATCAAGCGTATTCGCGATGCCCATGAAGACGGCTTGAACCGCTATGGCGTCGATTTTGAAAAACCGGCTTCTGTCACCGAAAAGCTTTACGGCGTCTTTTCCGAACGGTATAAACTCATTTCCCAGGCCAAAGAACGGCTGGCTGTCGATTTTGAGGCGCTTCGAAGGGCCTACCAACCCCGCAAGTATTTTGAATTTGATATTCCTGGCGGGTTCGACGTGCGCAACATCAAGAAAATCGCAGAGTTGACGAAGGACTTTGAAGCCTCGCTTCGCTTGTGGCGCCGCCGCATTCCGACCATGGTGCGCGACGAAGTGCGACGCCTCAACTCCAAGAGCATTCACAGCGACCTGGATTTTGGAGAGCAAATTAAAGACCTGGAGTACGCCATGGACTTGTTCCTTGAAGAGTTCAACACCGCCGGTTTGTATGAGGCACCCCTTAAACACGAGATGCTCACCATCCCGAAACGCCAGGAATTTTTGGAAGAGGTGATCGCCCGCATTGAAGATACGCGTTTTTACCTGCGCGACTTCCCCGATTTCTATGTTTGGCAAAAACACTGGCTTGGCTTGCGCTCGCCTGAGCAAAAAGTGGTGCGCGCGCTGTGTAAAATCAAGCCAAACGACTGGGTATGTGCCTTCGAAAGCTGGTACCTGCACCATTTGCTCCAAAATGCTTACCAACCGAGCCTGGAATGGGACGCCGCTACCCTGCAAAACTACCACGAAGGGTTTAACGAACTCAAAAACCTCCTTCCCTTCCAAATCAGCGCACTTTGGCAAAACCGAAAAGCCAAAGCCCTTCGCGATATGAAGTCGGCCAACAGCGTAGCCTACAAAACCTGGTTTGGCAAAAACAACCGTACCCTTTCTGCCGCCCAGAAGACAGACGAGTTGTTCCGCAACCACATGACAGCCCTCACCGACACGTTACCGGTGCTGATGGTGACGCCAGACGTAGCCCTGGATGTGGTGCAGTTTTCAGGCATGACCTACGACCTTGTGCTGATCGACGAGGCCCACAACATCCCCAAACAAGAGGCTTATCACCTGTTTGGCATGGCCAAAAACCTGGTGGTGTTTGGCGACCCCAAACAAGACATGACGCCTTTTGCCGAGGATGACCTGTTCGAATTTTGCACCACTGGCATTGGCGCACAAGCCATCCAACTGGAATACCAGCACCAAAGCGCTCCCGAAGAATGGGTGCAGTTTAATCAGGTGGCCTTTGCCACGCCGTTCAAACGCATTCCTTCCGGCCAAAATGCCGCGGAAGCTACCGTGGTCGCCAACATCGGCGGTCGGTACAACGAAAACACGCGCACCAACGAGGCTGAAGCGCTCCAGGTGATCGACTGGCTCAACCTCGTAGAACAGACACCGGCCAAAACCTACCCGGTGGTGGGCATCGCCTGCGCTACAGTGGAGCAACGAGACCTCATTGCCGGACAGCTGCTCCGCATTCGGCAACGCAAAACTGCCGGTTGGGAAAAAATTCAACAGTTGCACCTCAACGGCCTGGGCGTGTACCAATTCTCCGAATTGCAGGGCCAACACGTCGACATCCTGTTGCTATCCCTCACCCACGGACCAGCCGACGCCCAGGGGGCGCTGTCAAACCACCTGCACTTCTGGAACTCCACACTCGGTTTCAACCAGTTGCACGTAGCCCTCACCCGGGCCACACAGCGCATCCTCATCGCCCACTCCATTCCACCGGGCCTGCATACGGTGCTGGCTGCCGACAAAGCATTTATCGGCACCTGCGTGCTCTCCCACTTAGTCACTTTTGCAGACCACATCCAGCGGGGCGACGCCGAAGCTGCGCAACGGCAGTTGGCGCAAATGAAATTGCTGTTGGACTATCCTGCCGTCAATTTCCCTTCTTCGGTCTTTATGGAAGAAGTGTGCATCGCTTTGCAACCGTATTACGAATCGGGACAACTTCGGCGGAACGTAAAAGTCGCCGGCATGATGGCGCCCCTGACGGTCGAAACCGCGCACCACAATGTGCTTCTGGAAGACGGGGTGATGACCCGTTCGGCCATTCCTTCATACGAATGGGAACAGCGCATCGTGCGGTATTTTCAACAGCAACAGGTGGAAATAGCGCCGGTATACTCGGTGCAGTGGTGGAAAAGTCCGCGACAGGAAGCCCGTCGCCTGGCAGGCAAATTGTTGCGCAGCGACGCCGACAACCATGGCACAAACGGACAGAAAACGGTAGAATCCTAAATTATTTGGCATATTCCTACCATGATCCGGTTATTGGTATTCTTTTTGCAATGCATGTTCGGTATTTTAAATCCGAATCATCATGAGAATACTCACACCACTGCCTTCTGCCCTGATCATCCTTTTGACCTTTTCGTACGCTGCTGAAGCCCAGAACAAATCCTTTCCCAATGCCATACACGCCAAATTGAACTTTATGGATTATGGCGTTTTAAACGACGAGGATTTCAAGCTTGGACAAGGTTTTGAAGTCGGTTACTTCCGCAACATTGCCCCTTTTCTCAACATTGGCGCACCCGTAAAATTCGGTTTGGCCAAATTGCCCGGTACCGAAGGCAATACATTCACCACCAGCGTCGATTTGGTCGCCCAACTCGGCAACATGAATCCCGAAGCCAAAGTATCGCCCTATGCATTTGGCGGAGGCGGCTATTTTGTCGAAAAATTCAAAAACGGCCATTTACAGTTTCCGTTTGGCGCCGGTGCCAATTTTCGCGTTTCCAGATATGCATTCGTCAATTTGCAGGCCGAAATGCGCATTGCCACCGAAGAAAACCGCGAAAACCTGCAGTTGGGTGTCGGTTTTGTGACGCTCCTCCACAAACCGGAGCCCTTGCCCAAACAGCCAGTGGACACCGACGGCGACGGCACGCCCAACAACCTCGACAAATGCCCGGAAGCCTCCGGGCCAGCTTCGGCACTCGGTTGCCCCGACTCCGACGCCGACGGGCTCACCGACGCTGAAGACCAATGCCCCACCGAATTCGGCACACTGGAAAACAACGGCTGCCCCGATACCGATGCCGATGGCGTGCTCGACAAAGACGATCTTTGCCCTGACCGCGCGGGTCGACTCAAAGGGTGCCCTGACGCCGACAACGACGGCATTGCCGACGACGACGACAAATGCCCCAACCAGTCAGGCACGCCCGCCAACAATGGTTGTCCGGAAAAAAAGGTGGAAAAAGAAACACCCAAGGTAGTTGACCGCGACGGCGACGGCATTCCCGACGCCGAAGATGAATGCCCGGATAAAGCCGGACCATTTGGCGGTTGCCCGGATACCGACGGCGACGGCCTGGCCGATAACCTCGACAAGTGCCCCACAACAGTGGGTTTAATTGACAATTTCGGTTGCCCGGAGGTAAAAAAAGAAACCAAAGAGAGACTGGCTTTTGTCACCAAAAACGTGCAGTTCGAAACCGGCAGCGCCCTGCTTACCCGCCCTTCTTATGCCGTGCTTGATGAGTTGAAGGGCATTCTTGCTCAATACCCCGACTATAAACTGTCCATCAGCGGCCATACCGACAACATGGGCAACGTAGACAACAACCTGCGCCTGTCACAAGAACGCGCCAAGGCGTGCCATGATTATCTTATCCTGAAAGGCATTGCGCCGAGTCGACTCCGTTTTGCAGGATTTGGCGATGCGCAACCCATTGCCGACAACAACACCGCTCAGGGAAGAGAACTCAACCGCCGCGTCGAGTTTACACTTACCCTTGACTAACCTACTCTACTGCGTATAAACAAAAACCGGCGCTCGGAAACGAGTAGCCGGTTTTGCCGTACTTTAAAAGTGGGTTGTGGATTACCTCTTGGAGGACAAACAATTTTGTGGAGTCAGGTTTTATCGGAGAACTGAAGTTCTTGGCACATGAGGATAGCCAACACATGCAAATGTGCTGCAGCTTTGATATTATAGAAACGGTGGTTGAGGGAAGAGGACTTTAGCCTCTTGACAGGTAAGCAGCACAAAGGTACTGTTATATTGGCGATTTCCTACTCTTTTTCAATTATTTTTTATTTTTTTTGGAAAACGTCGCGCAACTGTCCGCCCACCAGACCGCCCAAGCCCCCTAAAAGTCCTCCCAGAAAGCCGGTAAATGCCAGCAAATGCCAGGGTTTGAGGCCTTTAAGCATGCCGCCAACGCGCGTAGCCAGTATGCCCGCATTGGGCACATGTTCGAGCATGGCGAAGCCCCACCACAACAGGTAGCCCGCAGCAAAGCCCGAAAGAAAGCCCGCACGCGGCGAAAGCCTGAACAACACGGAAGCCAGACCGCCCGCAAGCGCCGTGGTCCACCAGGGCAAACCAAACCAGGCCAAGGCCCCCACCAAAAGGACAAAAAAAACGGACGATGAAATTTTTAGCATCGGTAAAGATCAAAATTTTAGGGTTCAAAAGTCATGCGTCCGTGAATACGGCCATCCGTCGCAGTGGCTGAATTCAAAAACAACAAGTCGTAGTATTTGCCAGCCGCCCAGGTATCCACCATGTTGTCGTAATGAGGACTCCCGGGATTGCCCGACTGACCGCCTGGATATACGCCACGGGCGAAAACACTGTCTTGCAAAGAAACGACCATTCGCCACGATGGCCCATTGACATCCCGCTGGGCATTGGGTGCCGAAGGATGCCCGCCGACCTGCGTCAGGGTGCGACCGAACCCGTCGATGAATCCGACATGCTTGATGTCTACTGGCCGGTAGTGGCCCCAATCGCTCAAAGCCTCCTGTGGATGCTGCAGCATGTAGGCGCACATGGCGCTAAAAGATTCTTGTACAACCTGGCGGGCTGTTTCTTTTTCCGGCGTGCCCGGATGGTCAAAAAAGGCGTTCAGGGTGTCTTTTTGCAGCATTTCAATAAAACGCCAGGCTTCGGGTGTTTGCAGTGGGTAAGCGGCGTTGGTTTCCAGTTCGTCCCAGGTGGTGTCGTACAGGTAATCGTACCAAAGCTCAAAAAAAACCGGCGCTTTGAAAGATGCTTCATAGCGGCAATCCCAGGCACGCAACGCGTCGGCATACTGCCTGCCAACGGGGTCGAGCGATTCGGTGTTCAAAAGGCGCAGCATCGCGGGCAATGCATCGGCAGCGCGTTGGCTGAAATTATCGAGCTGCATAGCGGCCATCGAATCGAGCGAAGCGCCCTGCATGTGGTTGAGGCGATCAAATATGCGGCGTCCGCGAAAATCCTCAAATTCTCCGTGGTAGTAATACGGATAAGATGGCGGTGTGGAATGCTGGTTGGCCGAATACACAAATCCACGCTCCGGATCTTTTAGATACGGCACTTGTTCCTGCGGGATAAAGCCCTGCCAGGCATGGCTGCTACTGCTGCCGTCTTGCAAATATTTACCCTGATTGCGGGCGCGCAGCGGATAACGCCCCTGCACTTGTATGGCGATGTTGCCTTTTCGGGTGGCCATCACAAAATTTTGGGCTGGCGTGTCGTAGGCTTTCAGGCTGCTGCGGTAATCGTCCCAGTTTTTTCCGGCGCACAAACCCAGGAACACCTTTATATATGCCGGGTCGCTGGGGTCGTGCACCAGCCATCGGTAGGCATAATCGCGGAGCGGATGCCCTTCGTCGTGCTCATGCACTACAGGCCCCCACACGGTATACCGCACAGAATCTACCCTGGGCAACTGGTTTTTTACAGCAATGGTTTCTACACGGTATGTCACCTGCTTCACCCCGCCGTCAAAACGGTAAGCGGTTTTGGACGCATCAGTCCACTGGATTCGATACCAGTCGGCTACATCGTGGCTCACGTTGGTAACGCCCCAGGCCATGTCTTCGTTGAAGCCGATCACAATGCCGGGTACGCCCGGCACCGTTACACCGTAAGCATTCATATCGGGGGTATGAATTTGTACCTGATACCAGATGCTGGGCAGGGTGAGATTGAGGTGCGGATCGTTAGCCAACATCGGTTTGCCGGTTTGGGTACGCATGCCCGACAAGGCCCAGTTGTTGCTGCCGTCTATGTATTCATCATGTGAAGTACGTGTGCGTGGCTGTTGGCGCAGACCCAAAGCGCCTCGAACAGTATCGGGCATTGGTTTGGCGGCCGTGGCTTGTACGCCCCGCCACTGTCCGATATCGGGCACAACCGGTTGCTGGAGCGGGTTCCAGTCCGGAAACAACGCATCGTATGTTTCCTGACCGAGCAGATCGCGGGTTTGTGTAGCAGAAAGGTCGTACTCGCGTTTGCACAGGGTTTCCGCCATGTTTTCCACCATAAAGGCGGTCTTCAGGGGAGACCATGGCTCCGGGGCATAGTTCAAAATTTTGAATTCAATGGGATAGTCAGCGGGTTTGAGTGCGTTTATGTGTGCGTTGACCCCCGCTGTGTAGGCGTCGAGCAGGGCCATACCGGTCGGGTCGTTTTTCCAGGATTCCAGGTCGCGTTCGGCGGCCCATCCCAAGCCGTTTCGCCTGTTCATGCTGTCTATCCGCAGGGTGCGTTCACCAAGCACTTCCGAGAGGCGGCCAGACACTTTTCGGGTGGCAATGTCCATTTGCCACAGGCGGTCTTTGGCCGTGAGGTAGCCCTGCACCATCACGGCGTCTTCCAGGGTTTGGGCAAAGATGTGCGGCACCATGAGGTCGTCTAACACCACTTCCACTTTACCCTTCAGGCCGGGCAGTCTGACATCGGTACCAGACCATGCGTTGGAGCCCACAGGTTCAGCATTGCGCCAGAAGCCACTGAAAGGGTTGAAAAATTGCCCTGCCGGCGGCAAAAATTTTTTTTCACCCACGGGAATCGGTTGCTGCAAGGACCAAATCAGGCCGGCCAACACAGCAGCCGACAGCAGTAAACGAAAATATCTCATGCGTTGAACGCTCTTTATATGGCTTCTGTGAACAGGAAACAAACCTAAATCGCTCCAAGATATGGATTGCCGGAGAAAACTGCGGAGGCAAATTTTAAATGAAAACGACCAAATAACTTCAATATTTGGCTTTTATGACCCTTGACGGGCAAATTTGCATACCGCTAAATATTTTTTCGAGAAAAAATTTCCCATTTCAGAAAAATACGTCTTAATATTGCACCAAGTAGTTTTTGTGTTTATTTGTTTGGGTTAGAATCCCTCGCCGTACCGGTGAGGGATTTCTATTTTCTATGTTGCATCTTTACGTTAAAAAAAGAGCCATGGCCAAACGCGATATACACCTGCACCACGATCCTCCGACACACCATGATCACCACCACGTAGAAGAACATTTTACCGCTTCTGAAACGGTGGAAGACATTGTCATTGGCATGGCCGACGGCCTCACGGTGCCCTTTGCCCTCACGGCAGGCCTGAGCGGTGCGGTGAGCGCCACGTCTATCGTCATCACTGCCGGCTTAGCGGAAATTGCCGCCGGCAGCATAGCCATGGGCCTGGGCGGTTACCTGGCCGGCAGAACAGCCGTGGAGCATTACCAGAATGAATTGAAACGGGAGTATTACGAAGTGGAAGCCGTCCCGCACATTGAACGGAAGGAGGTGACCGACTTTTTTGCCGGCATTGGCCTGAGCCAGGAAAGCCAGGAACGCATTGCCGACGAACTGTGCCGCGACAAAGACCGATGGGTAGAATTCATGATGCGTTTTGAACTGGGACTGGAAAAACCCGACCCCAACAGGGCCACCCGCAGCGCACGCAACATCGGACTGGCTTATATAGCCGGCGGGATGGTACCGCTCATTCCCTACTTTTTTGCAGACAACGTAATGACCGGGCTCTTTTATTCAGCCATTTGTACCGTCGTGTTCTTGTTCGTCTTCGGCTGGTTCAAAAGCAAAGTTACCGGCCAGCATCCGTTTTGGGGTGCTTTGCGGGTGACATTTATTGGCGTGGTGGCCGCAGGTGCAGCTTACCTCATTGCCAAAGCCATCGAATCAGGCCTGGATTAATGTTACAGGCGGTTCATGGCGCCTGCCAACGACGTGAGGACGAACGGGAACGATACCCAGATCCATTCGGGCTTAAAAATGTACAACGCCAGCATGAACACGCTGCTGGCTAAAAAAATCATCCAATCGCGGCGATTATTCGCCTGGTACTCTTCATTTTTTTTCATGGCGCGAGGGCGTTTTTGCGACGGCGACAAAGGTAAGCCAAAATCAATTGCGCAAAGCCCGTATTTTTCGCCCTGCATCAATTCTATCATGGACACAACAAACACCACGCAGGTATTCGTTACCGGCGGCACCTTCGACAAGGAGTACAATTTCCTCACCGGCGAACTGTATTTCAAAGACACCCACATCAAAGAAATCCTGGAGCGCGGCCGTTGCACAGTAGACATCGACCTCAAAACGCTCATGATGATGGACTCCCTGGAAATGCGCGACGAAGACATGGCCATTGTCCTGTACAACTGCCAAAAGTCGCCATACAACCGCATCGTCATCACCCACGGCACCGACCGCATGGCCGACACCGCCAAATTGCTTGCCCAGGCTGGCATCGAAGGCAAAACCATCGTGCTCACCGGTGCCATGGTGCCTTATGCGTTCGGCACTTCATCCGACGGGTTCTTCAACCTGGGCAGCGCCCTGGCGTTTGCCCAAACCCTGCCCCCGGGGGTGTACATCGCCATGAACGGCCAGTATTTTACCTGGGACAACGTGCGGAAAAACCGGCAAACCGGCTATTTCGAGCAAGCCGGCTCATAACTGCCTGTCCAAAAAGTCGAGCCGGCCGCCGGTCAACCAAATGTACGCCAAGCCAACGGCGACCGATACGCACATCAACAGCAGGCCGATCCAAAAATAGCGCCTGGGCACCCGACTCGGTTCAATCCACTCCGACACCAGGGCCAGCAACAAAGACGCCAATACGATAAGGCTGCCGATGAGCGTTATGAGCGCGGCTGTATAATCGTTCCACAACCACAACAGCAGCAACAGAACACCCTCCAGGAGGGCAATTTCACCATATGACCATGGGGTTGTGTTGTTTTTCACAGACATTCATTCAAATTTAAGGCAATATGCAACAAGTTGCGTTCACCATCCTGTTTTTTTGTACCTTCTTTGCCGGGTCGCTCTGGAGCCAGAACGGCCCTGCCAACAACCAGGCCGAATATGAAAAGCTATACCAGGAACGCATTACCAAAGATCGTTTATACGGCGTATATATCCCTAAAAATCTGGATGATGTGATGCTGGAACTCGACAAAATGATCAACCTGGAGTCGCAAACTAAAATAAAAGGCATTCCCACAGACAGCGTTTGCACTTTT